>JBDUEH010000606.1:0-2019 GCA_040002555.1 Gemmatimonadales bacterium
CGCACCGTCAGCTCAGCCGGTCAGTGCCGAGATACGGCCTCAGCACCTCGGGCACAGTCACTGTCCCGTCGGGATTCTGGTAGTGCTCGAGAATCGCAGCGATGATGCGCGGGAATGCGACCCCCGATCCATTGAGCGTATGCACAAACCTCGGCTTGCCACCCTGAGCCGGACGGTAGCGAATGCCGGCGCGCCTCGACTGAAAGTCGCCGAACACGCTGCACGACGATACTTCGAGCCAGACTCCGGCGCCTGGGGCGAACACCTCCAGGTCGTACGTCTTTGCGCTGCCAAAACCCGTATCGCCGGCCGCGAGCAGAATGACGCGGTAAGGTAGACCAAGAAGCTGAAGAACTTTCTCGGCGTGTCCGGTGAGAAGCTCCAACTGATCGCTTGACGTTTCAGGCGTCGCATAACGGACGAGCTCGACCTTGTCGAACTCGTGCACGCGAATGAGGCCGCGAGTGTCCTTGCCGTGCGCACCGGCTTCACGACGGAAGCATGGTGTGTATGCCGTCAAAGCCTTTGGCAGATCGGTCGCGGCGAGAATCTCGTTCGCGTAGAGATTTGTCACCGGCACTTCTGCCGTCGGAATGAGAAACAGCTCCTCGTCCTTGATGGCATACATGTCGTCTTCGAACTTAGGGAGTTGGCTCGTGCCAGTCATCGACGCGCGGTTGACGACAATGGGAACCCAGGTCTCCTCGTAACCGTGTTCGCCGGTGTGCAGGTCGAGCATGAAGTTCATTAGCGACCGCACAAGTCGCGCACCTTTTCCGCGGAAAACGATGAAGCCTGACCCACTGATCTTCGCACCGCGCTCGAAATCGATCAGTCCGAGCGAAACGCCGACGTCCCAATGCGGCTTGACGCTGAGCGGTTCGCGCGGCGTACCCCACGAGCGAACGGGCTTGTTCGATTCTTCACCGCCGGCCGGTACGTCATCCAGCGGGACATTGGGCACCACCAGCATGTTCCGCTGAAGTTCCGCCTCGAGGTCGGAGAGCTCGGATTCCAGCTTTGAGATTTCTTCGCTCAGGGTTCGTGACTGAACCAGGAGGTCGTCGGCGTTCTCACCAGCGCGTTTCTTTTTCGCCACTTCCTGGGTCATCGCGTTGCGCGATGCCTTTCGCTCTTCGACGGCTTGAATCATCATGCGCCGCTCGGTGTCTACCTCAGCGGCGCGATCGATGAAGGGAGCGAGTGTTTCGAGTTTCCCGCGGCGGCGCATGCCATCGCGGAGAACATCGATCTGCTCCCGGATCATGCGCAGGTCGTGCATTCCCTATTTCTTGGGAATGCCAGTCTCGAACGAACGGAAACCGCAGTTTGGATCGAGAACCGCCTTGAGGAATATCGAGCGATTCGCCGGCACGACAGAGTCGACCGACAATTTTGTGTAGATATACGGCGAGATGTCGAACTGGCAGGCATCACCAGTGCCGTTCCGCAGCGACTGCACGATGATGACCTCGCCCGGAACCGTGACGATCGTGCTGTCGAGATATGTCCCAGTGGGGGCGATGGTAATCGCGTCGAACGTCCCGGTGACCTTCCTCAGGGCAACCTGTCTCCCACCCGTCAGCGTCGTAACAATTTTTTGAACCGGATAGATGAGCGTTCGTCCACTGGCATCCAGGTCGAACGCAATATCAAAATTCGCGTTTCCGTCCACTCTCATCGGCGAGCGGGCGTACGTGTTTATGCCACTCGGAAACGAGGCCGGAGTGCCGGATAACGCGAAAACCGTATATCCGTCCTGAATCGTTGGAAGCTGCGCGATGATCCCCTGGGGATTACCGCACGCGGTCAGGCCGAGTGCGCTGGCGACGATCGCGAGCGCGAATTTGCGAGGAGTCATATACTGCATTAAAGGAAGTGGGACGACAGTGCCGTCCCGGTTTTCAACAATACCCTGTAACTCATGGCAGTTCAAGCGAATACGGTTGACTAGATTTGTGGCCATGCCCAGCTTCGCATCACTTTCGATGGAGCACTGATGCCGACCATTCGCGACCT
>JBDUEH010000607.1:0-2013 GCA_040002555.1 Gemmatimonadales bacterium
GACTGACTCATCAGTGCGCCGGGTGAGCGTTGACGTCGACTGCGATATTCCGCCACTTGCCCTGATTGAAGCGAATGACGCTTAAAGTGCATCTCGTTGCATGTCCCGCAAGAATCGCCAGCCAGATATCGATTGGATCGAGTGTGCTGACGCGCTTGATGATGAAGCACGCACCCAGCGGCACGACGATCTGCGAAATGACCGAGATGTAAAACGGACTCTTCGTGTCGCCGGTGCCCTGCAGTCCGCCGGTGTATGCAAGCGCGACTGAAACGAAGAGGCCAGAGACACTGAGCACACGCAGAAGGGGAACGGCGATCTCGACCACGTTCGGCTCGTTCATCCCGAAAACGCCGAGGAGGAGTCGCGGCAGAAACAGAAAAAACATCCCGATGAATGCAGCACCACCTGCACCGATGCGTGCCGCGACATGCACCGCATGCTTTGCCCGCTCCGGATTTCCGGCGCCAAGATTCTGCCCGGCCGCCGCCGACGCGGCGCCCAGAAGGCCAACAGACGTCCACGTGATGAACGAGAAAAGCTGCGAATACGAAACTGCGAACGCTGCCTGCGATTCCGCGCTCTTCGCGAGAGATCCGATAAACGCGAGCATCAGCAATCCGCCGACGTTCATCGCAATACCCTGGAGGCCTGTTGGCAGGCCAAACTTGAACAACGACTTGATAATCGTCCAATCGGGTGCCCAGCCCTGGTTGCGCGGAAAGCGAACTACCCATCCACCGTTCCAAAGCTTCCACAACGAGTAGACCGCGAGCAGTCCTGATGCGAGCACGGTTCCAATCGCCGCGCCGGCGGTTCCCAATGCCGGGATGGGCCCGAGACCACGAATGAGTACGATGTTAAACGCGATGTTCATGATTGTCATCGCGATGCCGAGCACCATCGGCGTTCGCGCGTCTCCCGCAGCGCGAAGTGCGCCGCTCAACATGAAGAACACGAGCATGCCGCTCGAAAAGATCATCATGATCCGCAGGAACGGCAGCGCTTGAGCCTGCACCTCCGGCGCTGCGTTCACCAGTCGAAGCAGAGTCGGCGCCGCAAATATTCCGATTGGAGCCAGCACGCCGAGAGCGATCGCGGCAGCGGTGATGAATGCCTGATAGACAGTGCGATCGGCCATCTCTTCGTTACCGGCGCCAACGAACCGCGCGACCAGCACACTCATGCCGGTGAACACCGACATGATGAAGACGATGATTACGATCCATATCTGGTTCGCGACGCCGATGCCCGCATTCGCCTGATAGCCGACGAGATGACCCACCAGGATGTTGTCCACTATTCCCTGGAGGCCGCCAAATATGTTCGTGAGCATTGTCGGCCACGCGAGCTTCCATACTGCGGGAAGCAGCGGGCCTTCGACGATCGATCGGTCGTAACGCGATTTTCCCGGGACGGGCGTCGCCGACTCGTCGGCAGGCAGGCTGTCGTCGCGGGATGGATTGGCTGGTGCCGAGATGTCGGCAGCGGGTGCGGAGGGATGTGACACGCCTGCAATTTGGGTCAAAACCCTGAATCAAGCGAGTTCGGCTGATGTCACCAATCTGAAACGGTGCTCGACAGCGGAATGGTAAAGGTGAACTTCGTGCCCTTTCCGATCTCGCTTTCGGCTTTCAGAACTCCGCCGTGAGCCTCGACGATTCCCTTCGCGATCGACAAGCCAAGTCCCGCACCGGTTCTCGTCGCTCGATTTGCCTGCCAGAACCTGTTGAACAAGTGTGGAAGATGCTCTTCCGTTATTCCCGGGCCCGTGTCGGTGACCTCGAATTCTCCAAAGCGATCGTTGCCGCACCCGGTCACGACAATGGAGCCGCCAATCGGCGTGAACTTGATGGCGTTGCCTATGAGGTTGGAGAAAACCTGGCTGATTCTTTCCTTGTCTCCTGCGATTCGCGCCGGCTCTCCAATCCATTCGCTTGTCAGGGTCAGTCCCTTTTCCTCTGCGAGTCCGCGCTGATCTTCAATCGCATCGGTCAGCACCTGATGCGCGTC
>JBDUEH010000608.1:0-2013 GCA_040002555.1 Gemmatimonadales bacterium
CATTACTCTATCGCATGAAAATCAGCATCGAATACTGCACTCTTTGAAGCTACGAACCCCGAGCCGCCGGTCTGGCGGCTGAGATTCGTGGTAAGTATCCGGATGCTGAGATCGCTCTGATCCCTTCGCGAGGAGGCCGATTTGAAGTATCCAGCGATGGGGTGGCGGTGTATGAGAAGTCGAAAACCGGCCGCCATGCAAAGGCCGGCGAAGTGCTGGCCCGGCTGGAGGAAATAACGACCTGATCAGCGTCCACAGTGCGGTAAAACGTGTCTCAACAAGTGGACATCTGGCGTTGATGGCGATTTTGACGAATGCCGTAAACTGTTGCAGAGTATAGACTTACCCTAATTGGCACGGCTGGCACTCCTGATGCAAATACCTATCCCCATGACAACTCTTTCGTTCTCGCGGGAAGCCGCGGGAAAGATCAATAGATGGGGGTTCGCTCTCCTCGCCGCGGGGATCCTTGCGGCGGGGAGGCCAGCGAACGCGCAGTTACCGACGGGATTTCCGTCGCGCGTTCCTGGGCTCCCGCAGCGTCAGTGGAAAGCGCCGGTAGTTCCCCCCGAGTACCGGCCACCCGCTGGCATGTGCCGAATCTGGATCGATGGCGTTCAGCCATCGCGTCAGCCGGCACCGACCGACTGCGTAACAGCCGTAAAGAACAAGCCGGTCAATGGTTCGGTGATATTCGGCGATGACGTGCCCAAGGGTGGGAACGACAAGCCAAAAAAGGAAAAGTCGAAGAAGGACGGAGACTCGTCCTCTGACTCATAAGGAGAAGCAACATGAAACGCATTGCATATGTACTTGGTCTGGTCGCAGCGACCGCGATGGCAGTGGCACCGCTGGCAGCTCAAAGCAGTGGCAATGGCCCGTGGTGGGATCCAGGCCGCACGCAGCCGCAGACCAGTGGCCGTCAGGGCACCGTTTACGGTGGCCGCAATGGAACTGTCCACGGTCAGCAGCAGAATACTCAGGCCGATGGCGTCTGGCGCGCTTATTCACGCGACCGAAGCGGCAATACGGTCTACATGCGCACGCGATATGACTCGAACGGAAGTCTCGTTCGTGAGTACGCGACGCGAAATATCATCGGCCGGTACAGCGTTATCGACCGACAGGTGCTGAGCAACAATAACGGCCAGTACGGCAACCAGCGCGGCACCTACGATCGTAGAACCAGTCAGAACTCGAACGATCGCTGGGACCAGAACAACGGTCACGACAACGGCAAGCACAATGGCCAGTACAAGAACAAGAACAAGAACAAAGGTCGCGGCAATGACCATGACCACGACGACAGGTAGTTCCCACAGTCGCTGAACGCAGAGCCCCGGGTGGTGTGATTCCACTCGGGGCTCTTTTTATGCAACTTGCTCAGCAATGCGAACTGTCCGCGACCAATATCTCCCTCCAGATCATTCCGCCTTTGTCGCCGCGGAGCCCCTCACAGGACGAGTAATCGTCATCGCTCCTACTCGAGCCGCGTGCGAGACAATCGAGCTCGCGCTGGGCCTGCATATCGAGACTGTACTCGAACAGCAGCACGGCGATGAGATTCGGCGCCTCGCTGCCGCAAGAAAGGGCTTCGGAATCGTCGCGGGGACGGGCACTGGAAAAACGCTATCGGTGCGTCCGATGGCGGAGACAATTCTCGGAACGAAAGAACTTCGTGTTGGCGTAGTGAACAGGGAGCGCGAAGCAACTCCCGAGACGCCGACGTGGAACGTCATCATCGTTACAACCGGCATCGCGCGTCGCTGGTTCCAGGACGGCGACATTCTCGCGACTGACACGCTGATTGTAGATGAAATCCACCAGACGTCGGCGGAGCTCGAGCTGTGTCTTGCCCTCGGCAAACGCGTTGGCTGCCGTTTTATCTGGCTGTCCGCGACGGTCGATCCAACGTTCTACGCGAACTATCTCGAGGCCGCTGAAGTCCTCCAGAGCTCAGCGTTCGATCCGGCGCGAGCTGCCGATGTGAAGGTCATCCGAAAAGATCCGCAG
>JBDUEH010000609.1:0-2012 GCA_040002555.1 Gemmatimonadales bacterium
TCCTCTTCGTCTGCACCAAGCGCCAGCTCGTCAACATCGTCAAGGATGAAGCCGATCGCGCTGGTGCAATGCACATCACCGAGCGCTGGCTCGGCGGTCTCCTCACCAACTTCCAGACGGTCAAGAAGCAGGTCCGGAAGCTGAAGGACCTCGAGGCCGGCAGCGAGGCAGGCGGAGATTTCGAGAATTACACGAAGAAAGAGCAGCTCATGATGAGCCGCCAGCGCGACAAGCTTTCGAAGAACCTGAGCGGTATCAAGAATCTGAATCGTCTTCCAGGCCTGATGTTCGTGATCGACTCCAAGAAGGAGCGCATCGCGGTGGCCGAGGCGAACAAGCTGGGCATTCCGATCATCGCACTCGTCGACACCAACGCAGATCCTGACCTCATTACTGTTCCCATCGCCGGCAACGACGATGCGATCAAGTCGGTCGAGCTAGTGGCGCACGCAATCGCCGACGCGATCATCGAAGCGAAACGGGAAGCTCCGATTCGTGAAGAAGCCGAAGAAACGGAATCGTACACATACAGCTCCGACCGTGGCGCCGAGCCGGAAGGCGAAGGCGACCGGAAAAGAAAGCGCCGTCCGCGACGCCGTCGCGCAAAGCCGGAAGCAATCGCGGCTCGGCTCAAGACTGGCGGAGAGGGTGAAGCAGCAGGAGACGGAGAGGCGGCAGGAGAAGGAGAAGCGGCATCCGATGCCGGCGAGACGTCAGACTCGACAGAGTCCGGAGCTAACGCCGAATCATCGGAAGGTTAACTTCCTCCTGCCTGCGGGCAGACCCGCCGCCGGCCAGAAAGCCGGCGGCGTTCTTTTAACCGATCACTACGCGCTCACAGCGCGAGTTTTAATAACGAAGGGGTAGAAAGATGTTCACAGCAAAAGACGTGATGGCACTCCGCCAACGCACAGGCGCCGGCATGATGGAAGCGAAGAAGTCGCTCGAAGAGAACAACGGCGACATGGACAAGGCCGCCGAGCACCTTCGCGTGAAGGGAATCGCAAAGGCCGACAAGCGTGCCGGAAAGCAGACGTCCGAAGGCGCCATCACCAGCTACATCCATCACAACGGAAAGGTCGGAGTACTCGTCGAGGTCAACTGCGAGACCGACTTCGTCGCGCGCACGGACGACTTCAAGACTCTCTGCCGCGAAATCGCTCTTCACATCGCCAGCGCTGCGCCGGTCTCGGTAGACAAGGATGGCGTCCCGCAGGAGGCCGTTGACAGTGAGCGCCGTATCGCCGAAGAGCAGGCAAAGGCGAGTGGCAAGCCCGAGAACATCGTGCAGCGCATGGTCGAGGGAAAGGTCGAGGCGTATTACAAGGACAACTGCCTCGTTTACCAGCCATGGATTCGCGAACCGAAGAAGTCAATCGCCGAGCTCATCAAGGAAACGTCGGCGAAAGTCGGCGAGAACATCGTCGTTCGCCGCTTTACGCGCTACCAGATGGGCGAGGAGTAAAAGCGCTTGACCACATCGGCGTATTCGCGCGTTCTTCTCAAGATCTCCGGCGAGGCACTCGCCGGAGGCAAGGGAACCGGGTTCGACATGGATACGCTCGCGCGGATCGCCGGTGAGATCAAGAAAGTCATCGACATGAATGTTGGCATCGGCCTCGTCATCGGCGGTGGCAACATCGTTCGCGGTGCGGAGTTCTCGAAACTCGGGATGGACCGCGTCGGCAGCGACTACATGGGAATGCTCGGCACCGTGATCAACGCGCTTGCAGTCCAGGACGTGCTCGAGAGAAACGGCGTCGAGACGCGGGTCATGACTGCAATCAATATGGAACAGATCGCGGAACCGTTCATCCGGCGCCGGGCACTCCGTCATTTCGAAAAGGGCCGCGTGGTGATTTTCGCCGCCGGCACCGGCAATCCTTATTTCTCGACGGATACTGCGGCGGCACTTCGTGCCATCCAGACGAAATCGCAGGTCATCATCAAGGCAACCAGCGTCGATGGCGTGTATTCTGCCGATCCAAAGAAAGATCCGACGGCAACGCTGT
>JBDUEH010000610.1:0-2011 GCA_040002555.1 Gemmatimonadales bacterium
ATGGTCCGCAGATTCTTACGAACTTTTCCCGGGAGTTAATCGAGGTCGCATGACATACCCATCACCCATCAAGCGTGGAGCGGCTGGCGCGCTCTTTTTGCGCCTTTCGCGGGGAACTCGCGGATGATCGACCTGCGTTTTGTAAAAAAACTAGTCGACATGATCGATGCATCGTCTGTCGACTCGATCGAGATCTCGTCCGATAAAGGGATGAAGATCCGCATATCCAAGACTTCCCAGCAGCGTGCGACCGTTCAGCTCGGCCAGCCGATGCAAATGGCGGCGGCACCAGTTGCTCCGGCCGTACCCGAGGGACCGACGGCCAAGGAAGCGTCAGCGGCCAAGGCAGAATCCGCGAAATCGCGCTGGCTCGAGGTGAAATCACCGATGGTCGGTACGTACTACTCCGCACCGGAGCCAGGCGCGAAACCATACCTGAGCGTCGGCGAAAGAATCTCGAAGGGGCAAATCCTCTGCATCATCGAAGCGATGAAAATCATGAACGAGATAGAATCAGAGTTCGACGGCGTCGTGAAGGAAGTCCTCGCGCAGAACTCGCACCCTGTCGAGTACGGACAGGTCCTTTTGCGCATTGACCCAAATGGCTGACTCTCTCTCCGAGGGCCGGCCGGCAATGTCCGGCTCGGCCTTCGACTATCGTAGCGTCCTGCGCCAGATGCTGGAGCAGAACGCGTCAGATCTGCATCTAAAAGTTGGGTGCGCTCCGACACTTCGGGTGAACGGTGAGCTTCGCAGTCTGCCGATGTCGCCGATGCGGTCGGACGACATGAAAATGCTCGCCGACCAGATCATGCCGGTGAAGCGGCAGAAGGAATTTGCGGAGATCAAGGAAGCAGACTTTGCTCTCGGCGTTTCGCGTGAATGCGTATCAGCAGCGCGGTACGATTGCCTACGCGTTCCGTATCGTCCCGTTTCAGCCGCATACGATCAGCGAGTTGAATCTTCCGCCTATCGTCGAGCAGATCGCGATGAAGCCGCGCGGCCTCGTCCTGGTTACTGGAATCACCGGATCGAGAAAATCGACCGCCCTGGCAGCGATGCTCCAGCACATCAACCAGAATCGCACCGCGAACATCATCACGATCGAAGATCCGATCGAGTTCCTTCATCGTGACAACAAGGCGCACATCAATCAGCGCGAAGTTGGAACCGATACGGCGAGTTTTGCGCAAGTGCCGCGAGCAGACAAGCCTGGACGTGTGCCGGCGGCGGAAATCCTCGTGAACACTGCTACCGTCCGCGAGAATATTCGCGACATGCCCAAGTCACTGAACATCCCCGAGCTAATTGCCGAAGGCACTGTGCAATACGGAATGCAGAGCTTTGACCAGTCGCTCATGAACTGGTACAAAAAGGGCGTCATCTCCTATGAGAATGCGCTTTACCACGCGACCAACCCGAGCGAGTTCGCTCTTCGCATTCAGGGAGTCGCCGGCAGGAGTGATACCACATGGGACAATATCAGCCAGGACGTGACCGCCTGACGGTCGCCGCAGAATGTTCAAGAAGGTCCTGATTGCGAACCGCGGAGAGATTGCTCTCCGCGTCATTCGCGCATGTCGTGAGCTTGGCATTCAGACGGTTGCGGTGTACTCGGAAGCCGATCGCGAGTCGCTGCACGTGCGCTTTGCAGACGATGATGTGTGCATTGGACCGGCCCCCGCGCGCGATTCCTATCTGAAGATTCCGCGCATCATCGCTGCTGCGGAGATAGCCGGTGCCGACGCCATTCATCCGGGCTACGGCTTCCTCGCGGAAAATGCAGAATTCGCCGAGACGTGCGCAGCAAGCAACATTGCGTTCATCGGACCGACGGCCGAGCAGATTCGCGTAATGGGCGACAAGGCCGCTGCGCGCAATGCGATGATGAAAGTCGGAGTGCCTATCATTCCGGGCACACCTGGCGGCGTCGAAGATCCTGAAGACGCTCTCAAATTCGCGCACGAGATTGGATTTCCCGTGATCATCAAGGCCGCCGCAGGCGGCGGCG
>JBDUEH010000611.1:0-2011 GCA_040002555.1 Gemmatimonadales bacterium
GCACCGCGACCGACTTCGCTGCCGACATAACCGATTTGGGGAGCGTTCCAGTATCTGACGGCGTCGAGAGATTTCCTGATGCCAACGCTTGAGCAAACATCGCCGAGGTTGTGAATCGTCCTGTCGCTTCGACCGACATTGCTTTGGTCACCGCCCACTCTACGCTCTGTGGCACGGCACTGCGCATTGTCGTCAGACCTTTGGGGCTCTCCGTAAACCGCTTTGCCATTATTGACTGCGGTGTTGCGCCTGCGAATGGGCGCTCTCCGGCGATCATTTCATACAGCATGCAGGCAAGGCTGTACTGGTCGCTCCGTCCGTCGAGATTCGTTTCGCCAGCAGCCTGCTCGGGGCTCACGTAGGCAGGAGTTCCGATCATCATGCCAGTCTGCGTGAGCGTCTCCGAACCCGCCGAGCTGACGGCTTTCGCGATTCCGAAGTCCATCACCATCGCTTCGCCTTCGTATAGCATCACGTTTTCGGGCTTGATGTCCCTGTGCACGATGTTCTGGCGATGCGCGTAGTCGAGCGCGGATGCGATCGACCGTCCGTGATGCACGGCCTCTTCTATAGGAAGCTGCTTCTCTCTGTCGAGTCGCTCGCGAAGCGACTCGCCCTCGATGTAGGGCATGACGTAGAAAAGAAATCCGTCAGCTTCACCTGAATCGTGAAGCGGCAGGATGTGTGGATGATTGAGGCGAGCCGCGAGCTTGATCTCTCGCAGAAAGCGGTCTGGGCCCAGACTCGCCGCCAGATCCGGATGCAGAACTTTCAATGCTACGAGGCGTTCGTGCTTCGTGTCCTGTGCGAGATACACGGTCGCCATACCACCGCGCCCAAGCTCGCGGTCGATGGTGTAAGTCTGTTCAAGCGCCTTTCGAAGGCGCTCGATGGGAAGCGTTGTTTGCATTTCGCCCGTGTCGCTGAGGGGCGTCAAGAATCAGCGAACAGTTGTATGGGATTGGTGTGTAGAGTGTCAATTCTACACTTGGAACTGTTATCAGCCAGCGGATCGCGCAACTATGTACAAGACGTGGGTAGCGTCAGCGATCAGTCTCCGTCGCATCGGGGTTCATGGACATCGGAGAAACGGATGCGGAGCACGGTCAGTCGTCGTGAGTTTGTCAGGGTAGCCGGGGCGAGTGCCTTGCTGGCGGGATGCCGGTCGGCGCCCACCCTGCCGCTGCCACCGGACGACCCCGCTCGGCTGATCGTGAGGGTGCGACCGCCTCGGCTCACCGTCTCGAAAGGGATAACCTCCCTCGGTATTGGCAGTGTCGATGACAACGATGGCTTCATTTACGTGCCAGAGAGTTATTCCCGGGCAAAGCCTGCTCCGCTTCTCGTTCTGCTGCATGGAGCTGGTCATACGTCGCAAGAATGGCGGGCTGCCCCTCTGGACGCGCTGTTCGGATCGAAGGGCATCGTGGTCCTGGCTCCCGACTCTCGCGGGCCGACGTGGGACATGATGCTCGAGGGCTTTGGTCCCGACATCGCGTTTCTGAACCGCGCGTTCGATTCAACATTCAGGAGCGTCGCCATCGATCCCACCCGCATCGCGCTCGGCGGATTTTCGGACGGCGCGTCCTACGCGTTGTCCCTTGGTTTGAGGAATGGCGATCTATTCAACGGGCTGATCGCTTTTTCGCCCGGATTTGTGTCACCCGGAAAATTTCGTGGCAAGCCGCGGATTTTTGTTTCGCATGGAAGGCAGGATTCGGTTTTGCCGATAGATACGGCGAGTCGGGAAATCGTGCCGGCGCTGAAGAAGCGAGGGTATGATGTGAACTATGTAGAGTTCGATGGAGATCACACGATTAAGAGAGAGATCGCGAATCAGGCAGCGGTCTGGATGTTGGATTGCGGGAAGACGTGAAATACAGGATTACTTCTCGCCAGGTCTTCGGGACGTCAGGGCCTCTTCGGCCGCATCAACTGCGCAGTCTACGGATGGCGGCTGGCACTGTCGGCCTGCGAGACCCTGACGTCCCTCCTCAACGCAGTATACCTC
>JBDUEH010000612.1:0-2007 GCA_040002555.1 Gemmatimonadales bacterium
GGATGCGAACCGCTCTTGCGGCAGGCAATCCTGTTTGGAAGCGAGAGAGAAAAATTTCCCGTCGAAATATTCGAGGTAGCTCCCGGGACTTCGATCAAACGCAAGGGCTATTCTATCGAGCCGTTCGCGGTGGATCACAACGATCGAATGGCAGTTGGGTACGCACTCGTAGAAGACATTCGGCTCGGCCGGTTCAATCCCGATCGCGCGCGCGAGCTGGGAATTCCCGAAGGACCAGCATGGGGAAAGCTTCACAAAGGTGAGCCTGCAACTCTCGAAGATGGCCGCGTCATCGATCCCGCAGACCTTGTCGGTCCGTCTCGTCCCGGACGACGCATCGTATTCACCGGCGACACAAGACCCGCCGGGGGAACTGTCGCGGCGGCGGAAGGCGCTGATCTACTCATTCACGAGTCGACCTTCAGCGATGAAGAGCAGCCGAGGGCGGTAGAGACGGGCCATTCGACTGCGCGTGAGGCGGCGGGAGTGGCAGCTAAGGCCGGAGTGAAACAGCTCGTGCTCACTCACCTTTCCGCACGTTACTCCGTGAATGCGTCAGATCTTCTTCAGCAGGCGAAAGAAGTCTTCGGCGCGTGCATCATCGCGAAGGATGGACTGGAGATCGAGGTGCCGTTCGCTCAGGAAGACGAGTAGCACTCGGGGCGCTCGCTATCGCTTCTCTTCGATTTCGATAGCAACATCCCCTTTGTACCAGCCGAGCTCCTTTGCGGCAACGGGTCGGAATACGAGATCGATCGCGAGCCACAGAGTTTTTGCGAATGGATACGCCGCGAGAACCCCGATGATGAGGACCACGGAGCCGACGTACTGAATCGCATCCCACGGCGGATCGGGCCAGGTCACCAACAGGACAATCAGAAAGCCGAAGGCGAACAGTGCCTCGACGAACATCAACGCCACCATGTAGGCGCCGAGGAAGTAGTCGTCTTCTTCGCGGTGAAGGTGGAGTCCGCAGCGAGGGCATCGTTCCTTCAGGTGGAACCAGTCAGCGAGAATCCGCCTGCCTCCACAATGCGGACATCGGAGAGTCAACGCTCGCCACAGCATTGCTGACACGACCTTTGCCGTCATTCCGGGGGGCTTCGCGCTTTTCGAAAGTTCCACGGTTTGAAGCAATCAGTCGCACTGATGTCCAGCAAGGGATGCAACGCTGCGGCGGCGTGCTTCCAACCAATGAAACCAAACCTCCGTCAAAAACCGTAGTCGATGAAGGTCGGCAATTCGTAAAAACCAATCGGCCAAATCGGGTGTCTATAACTCTAGGCTGGCCGAAAAACGACCGATTGTAATCAGAAATGAAAGCTCCCATTGACAGGAAGCTGGCGATGGTGAAATTTCAGCAGTGTTGAAATATCAGCATAACCATTTACCCCCCGTTGGAGCTTCTCAAATGCGTCTCTCATGTTCGAGCGCTCTAGTAGCCGGAGCCGTTTTCGCCTCGACCGTCTCCGCCCAACAAGGTCAGCAACCTCAGCAAGCTCCCGCGTCGCAGGCGCTAAGGGCAACAGCCATTCGAGCGGAGGTTGCTCCAATTGTCGACGGCAAGGACGACGACGCCGTCTGGAAAAAGGCGCCCGCTCAGAGCGATTTCCTGGAATTCCAGCCGACCGAGGGAAGAACTCCGCGATTCAAGACCGAGTTCCGCGCCGCCTACGACGACCGGAATCTCTACTTCTTCGTCCGTGCCTACGATCCGCACCCCGACAGCATCATGAGCGCATTGACCCGCCGTGATGTCCGCGGCTCGGCCGACCAGCTCAAGGTCATAATCGATTCGTATAACGACCGACGCTCGGGGTTCGAATTCGCGGTGAGCCCGTCCGGAGTCAAGCGCGATTACGCGATGTACAACGATTCCCAGGAAGACCAGACGTGGGACGGAATTTGGGACGTGGGAACGAAGATCGATTCACTCGGCTGGACGGCCGAATTCAGAATTCCTTTCTCACAGCTTCGTTATCCGAACATCAAGGATCACGTCTTTGG
>JBDUEH010000613.1:0-2000 GCA_040002555.1 Gemmatimonadales bacterium
GTGCTCGTGTTTTCCAGCTTTGGACAGAGATGGTTCTATCCACATCTCCTGCCAACTAATTGGTCGACCGCCGCGTGGGGAGAATTTGTCAGTGACGGGCGGCTGCTTCGGTCGCTGGTGACGAGCGTGTGGCTTGCACTCCTGACTGGAGTTAGTTCGTCCATTCTCGGATTTGAAATCGGCCGCAGAGTTTCGCGCATTGAGAATCCTCTCCGCTATTTCGCGCTGATGGCAGCGTTCATTCCGATCGCAGCACCGCCGCTCGCACTCGGAATCGGGCTGCAATACTTCGTCTTGCGCGCCGGTTTGGGAGGAACGCTCACCGGGGTCTGGCTCGCTCACAGTATAGTTGCGATCGGCTATACTACGGTCTACTTCATTGGCGTATTCGCTGTCTTCGATCGGCGCGTCGAAGAGGAAGCGCGTTCGCTCGGAGCCTCGCCGCTGGTCACACTCGCCCGAGTAACCCTGCCGCTTCACCGACGGCAGCTTGCCGAAGCATTCCTGCTCGGCTTTCTGGTGTCGTGGGCGCAAGTTCCGCTGACGCTGCTGATTGGACAGGGCGCTGTCGAAAGCCTCGCGACGTCGGTGATGTCATACGCTCATGCCGGCCAGGATCATCTCGCGTCGGTCGCCGGACTTCTTCTCACGCTGCCTGCGCTTGTTCTTATGGGTGTCGTCGGAAGCTCGATCAGAAGATTTGCGGTCGCGACGGTATGACACCAATGGTTGAAGTAGAGTCGCTAGCGGCGCCGTTCGGAGAGCAGGCGGGACTTTCGGACATTTCGTTTTCACTCGAGGCTGGAGAGCTGCTGGTTCTGCTTGGTCCATCGGGAGCCGGTAAGACAACTCTGCTTAGAACCGTCGCGGGCTTTGTGCAATCCACGTCGGGACGCGTGCGCGTCGCCGAGCGAGACGTGACTGCACTACCTCCTGAGAAACGCGACGCGGTCTATCTCCATCAATCGTCTGTGTTGTTTCCTCATTTGTCGGTTGCCGAGAATGTTGCATTCCCACTCAGAATTCGACACGTCGCAGAGAAACGCCGGCGTGACCGGGTCAACGACCTTCTGGAATCGATGCAGATACCGGAACTCGCGGATCGACTGCCACGAACTTTGAGTGGCGGGCAGCGCAATCGAGTCTCCCTGGCGCGCGCACTCGCGGCAAGCCCGATGGTTCTGTTGCTCGATGAGCCATTCAGCGGACTTGATGCCGGCTTGAAGCAGGACGTTCGGGAAGCGATTCGCATCGTGCAGCGAACATCTGCGCCAGCGACCGTCGTTGTGACTCACGATCTCGACGATGCCGCGCTACTCGCCGATCGCATCGGCGTGCTGATCAACGGGCGGCTTTGCCAGATTGGGAGTCCCCGCGAAGTAATGACGCGTCCGTCCAGTAAGGAAATCGCGACGCTCGTCGGATTTACAAATACGATCGCAGCGCGAGCCGACGGAATCGGGAATCTCGAAACCGCGATTGGAAAAGTTCGCGTCTGTGGCGGAACTGTATGTGGATCAGGCGCAGCGATGTTCAGGGCCGACGGCGGGAGACTGACGCCCGACGGCCAGTTTCGCGGAAGAGTTGTTGCAATCATTACTCGTCCTGGCTCAGTAACGGTCAGGCTTCAAACTGCGGCCGGTGAGTTCGAACTCGCCGCCGATTCTCTCCGGCTTCCAAGCCCGGGTGACGAAGTACAATTCGTGCTTTATCCCGAACACCTGACCTTTTTTCCGGCGAGCTGAAATGCGTCCAACGTGGTTCTTAGGGCTTGGCCTTCTTGCGAGCGTGCTCACCCAGCCGCTCGACCTCCTATCACTGGCGAACGCCCCTCGGCGAGCCGGCCCTCCCCCGGGATGGAAAGTTCGCAATATCCGTGGGCAGGATGCGCCGGAAATCGAGATTCGAAATGACGCCGAAGGCCCGGTTCTGAGAGTCCAGGGTGCCGGACGTGCGGCGTGGTTTTACAACGAGCTGGCCACTCAATTGAAGGAGTCGCC
>JBDUEH010000614.1:0-1995 GCA_040002555.1 Gemmatimonadales bacterium
GTGCCACGATTCGGGCTGCCGCTCCGGCGGGATCCTGCTGCTTCGCAAGAGTCAGAAGCTGCGTTATGTACTTCGTATATGCGGCGCGAGTTTCTTGCATCTTCGCGTCGGTCTTCAGGTAGTAGTCACGGTCGGGAAGACCAAGGCCTGACTGACCGATCTGAACGATATTCACGTCCGAGTGCTTTGGATCCTGGCCAACCCCGACACCGATGGGCGTATTGACACCGAGTCTGGCGAAGTGCGCGAAGGTTGCGGGAAGCTGGCCGGAGGTCTTGAGGGCCGCGATTGCACGCATCTCTCCGGCGAGTGGCGTAAGTCCAAGCTTCTCTACTGCTGAAGTATCCATGTAGCTGGCGTACAGGTCGCCGACCTTTCGCTCGACGGACCCGGCCGGGGCATTGGCCTTTGCGGCTTCCTCGAGAATCGTGTGCAGCGCGTCGCGGCTGCGCTCACTCAACTCATTGAAGGATCCCCAGCTGGTTGCGTCGGCTGGTATTTCGTTGCGCTTCAGCCAGCCGCCGTTCACGTAGCGGAAAAAATCGTCTTGCGGACGGACCGTCTTGTCGAAGTTGGTGGTGTCGAACCCGAGGCTGTGGCCCTGGCCAAGGGCGGGTGAAGCAGTTGCGAACGCAGCAAGGATCGACGCGCCGGCGAGAATGCGGCTTGTCGCGTTGTTGGGAAACAGACCCATTTGTTCTCCTAAAATGTGAGGTGCAGGTGCTTTCTGCCGTCAGCAAGATTTAGCACCTATACTCCCTACGTCCAGCCGCCAAAAACCGCTGACGCACCTTGCGTCAGTGCACGGCAGGGCCGATAATCGCGCGTCCCTTCAAGGTCTCCCAAAAGTGAAGAAAATCGCGTCATTGACTCTGCCCTTGCTGGCAGCGTTGCTCTCGAGTTGCACCTCGGCCTCAACTCAAGCCGTGGCTCAGGCGCCCAACCCCGCCGCTCCCTCCGGATCGGGAATCGACGGCAAGACCGCCGGAATGGAAAAGAAGGACGGCTTCATTCCGATGTATCTCGATAACAAGACCGGGAAAATCCTGCTCGAGATTCCGTCTGACTCCATGCGTCTCCTGATGTTCTTCGGACAGGCGACCGGACTTGGATCGAACCCAATCGGAATCGACCGAGGTTCAGGCGGCGACAACTACATCGCGCGGTTTGACCGCAACGGCGACCGCGTTCTCGTTGTGATGGAGAACTGGAACTACCGCAGTTCCGCCACTGACAATCCGGCGCATATCCGGACAGTCGCTGAAGCTTTTCCGCCAAGCACATCGGGGTCGCTGCCGATTGTTGCGCAGGAGAAGGGAAGGGTTCTCGTTGACGCGACGGACTTTTTCATGCGCGACTGGAACGACGTTGCGCAGACCATCTCGACGAGCAACGAAGGCAGTTACTCTGTCGCGCGCGATCGATCGAGCATCTACCGGCCGTACACCAAAGCGTTCCCGGAAAACGATGAGATCGATGTCTCGCTGACGTTTGCAACACAGGGAAGACCAGGCCAGACGATTTCGTCGATTGTGCCCGATGGCAAATCGTTTACGCTGCGCCAGCATATCTCGCTGCTCAAGCTTCCCGATGATTCGTACAAGCCGCGCGTGCTCGATCCTCGAACGGGGTTTTTCGGAATCACGTTCAAGGATTACGCTCAGCCGATTCAGAACTCGCTCGATGTGCGATGGATCAGCAGGCATCGCCTGGAGCGAATCAATCCGAACGACCCGAACAGCCCGATCAAGAACCCGATTGTGTATTACATCGATCGTGGAATTCCCGAGCCGATGAGAACCGCGACGAAGCAGGGAGTGAGCTGGTGGATTCAGGCTTTTGATCAGGCCGGCTTGAAGGGTGGATTCAGGGTCGAGGACCTGCCCGAGGGGGTCGATCCGCTCGACGCGCGATACAACGTGCTCCAGTGGGAGAATCGGAACGAGCGCGGCTGGTCGGTCGGCGGAGCGATGAGCGATCCGCGCACTGGAGAGA
>JBDUEH010000615.1:0-1994 GCA_040002555.1 Gemmatimonadales bacterium
CCCTTCAATAAAAAAGCGCCCGCGAGCGCTCCCATTGCGACCTTCAGATCATCGATGCTCGAGTGCATCGCGAGCTTGATGGCCGTTGGATACACGTCGTTGGTCGATTGACTGAGATTGACGTGGCTGTTGGGGTGCACGAATTCATATTCGCCGCGGTTGTGCCCAAGCGACTCGAGCGCGCGGTTCGCGATGACCTCGTTCGCGTTCATGTTCGTCGAGGTTCCCGCACCGCCCTGGATCATGTCCACACGAAAGTGTTCGTGATGCTTGCCGCTACGGAGCTCTTCGCAGGCGGAAATGATCGCAGCTGCGATATCCGGCTTGAGAAGACCGAGATCGCGATTCGCTTCGGCAGCTGCCTGCTTTACGGCCGCGATCGCCACGATGAGAGTCTCGAAATCGGAAAGCTCCACGCCGCTGATGGCGAAGTTTTCCATCGCGCGAAGCGTCTGAACGCCGTAAAGCGCGCTCTGCGGCACATCGCGATCGCCAAGCAGATCGTGCTCTCGGCGCGTTGGCGTGGGGTTATCTGTAGTGGATGTCATGGATAGCGGGAAACTACAGCGTGGCCGTAGGTTTTTTAAGCGAAAACCTTCCCCACACAGTGATCAATGACGAATAACATCAATCGGCGCGATTTCCTCGTCTCGAGTGCAGCGGCCGGAATCTCCATGACGATTCCAGCCAAAACGTACGGTGAAGCGCCCGCAGTCATCACGCGGTCTGCTGCGATTCCGATGGTGATCGCATCGGGAAACGGCAATCGGTTCAAGAATGGCGGAACGCAGACCGCAGTGGAGAAAGCGTTCAGCATGATCACCAGCGGCGCAGATGTGCTCGATGCCATTGTCGCTGGCGTCAACATCGTTGAGCTCGACCCTCTTGATAACAGCGTCGGTTACGGCGGGCTGCCAAACGCAGAAGGCGTCGTGCAGCTCGACTCGTGCGTGATGCACGGCCCGAGGAAGCGCGCGGGTGGTGTCGCTGGAATCGAAGGCGTTCGCACTCCTGCGAGCGTCGCGAAGGAAGTCGCAAATCAAACCGATCATCATTTGCTCGTCGGCAAAGGCGCACAGGACTTTGCCCGCGCAATGGGCTTCACGGTTGAAGCAGACTTGAATACCGAGAAATCGCGGCAGCTCTGGCTGGAATGGAAACGTCGCACAGATCCGCTGCACTATCTCGATCCGAAGACGCGTGCAGACGCGGAGCAAAAGGTGCGACTCGAGATGGTAGCAGAAGGACTGATCGAAGGCGATCACATCTACGGAACGATCAACTGTGATGCGATCAACGCCAAAGGCGAAATTTGCGGCGTGACGACCACTAGTGGGTTGTCGTGGAAAATTCCGGGCCGAGTGGGTGATTCGCCGATTTTGGGCGCGGGACTGTACGTGAACAACGATGTTGGCGCCGCGGGCTCAACCGGCCGCGGCGAAGCGAATCTTTACAATTGCGCGTCATACGCGATCGTCGAGAACATGGGGAAGGGAATGCATCCAAAGGATGCGATGATCGAGGTGTGCAAGCGCATCACGGCGAATACAATCGAGAAGAGGCTGTTGAACAGTCGAGGTCTGCCGAACTTCGACATGAGCTTCTATGCGCTCGACAAGCAGGGCCGTTACGCGGGCGTTTCGTATTACGACAATGGGAGCTACGCGATCTGCAATGAGAACGGGGCGCAGACGTTCAAGATGGAGCCAATTTATTCCGGTAAGTCGAGCGACTGAATTACACAGATGGCACAAATGAAAAAAACGATGACAGCGATGACTACCGGAAAAACGCACCGACTGTACTTGCCCTTTTCTTCTCCGCTGTCATCTGTGCCATGTGTTATCCATCTGTGTCATCTGTGTTCTTGTCCCCCAGTTTGAACGTGCCCGCGATGTGAACGACCTTTCGTGCAGCGAGGGTTAAAGAGCTTGCCGCCGCCGCGACCTGATGCACCGCAGACGCGAAGCCCTGCGTGCCCAGCGCGAGATTGT
>JBDUEH010000616.1:0-1993 GCA_040002555.1 Gemmatimonadales bacterium
ATCGGGAAGGCGCGCATCGACCATCGGAGAAGATTCGTCAACGCGGCGTCCAACGCGGCTGACGATTCGGTCGATCACGGCGAGCAGGTGCGCGTCGTTTCGGAACTGTGCGCTAACGCGCGTCAGGCGTCCGCCACGCTCGATGTAGATCTCCTTCGATCCATTGACGAGGATGTCGCTAATGCTCATGTCGCGGAACAAAGGCTCGATGGGACCAAGTCCCGTGATCTCGTACAGCACCTGCTCGATGATGTCTTCGCGGTCGGCGACCGTTAGCGGCGTCGACTCCTGACGGAGAAGCTCGATAACGACGGAACGGATCTCCGAATTCAGGAGCCGCTCGTCGGGGATCTGTTCGAGCGCCTCGAGGTCGAGGCGCTCGATGAGCTTGCGGTGAAGGTCGATCTTTACCTGATCAAGGGGGCTGACGTGCTCGACGTCGATGCGTCGTCCGTACATACCCGACGACGATCCGACCGCCGGTGCCTTCGAGACAGGAGTGGGACGCGCGGAGCTCACGGCCGGCATCGAGCCCGGCGGAGTAGTGGCGTCGACAGGGGCCGCTAGCGGTTCCGGATTTCCGTTTCGCCTCGTCAAGCGATCCCTAAGAGACATTCCTTACTCCTTTGTCCGTGCTAAAAAGCTTTCGCAGACGTCCGCTTGGCGCTTCTTTGACCCGAGCAAATCCGCCTGAAGACATCGTTGAGCCGGCGATTTTCTTCGCCAGGTCTGCATAGCCTCGCGCCAGCTTCGACCCCGGTTCTTCGAGCGCCACCGGAATTCCCTTGGTGAGCGACGTAGCCGACAGCCGGTAGTCGTTCGGAAGCTTCCAATACACTGAACACTGAAGTAAATCCTCAGCGTCCTTCACAGGTAGGACATCGCCGGACTGATATCTGTTAACCACGACACACAACTTGTTGTCATCGTACCCGAGCCGCCGGCAGACCGCAAGCGATCGCTGAGTGCTGCGCAGCGCGGGTACGCTAAGCTGAGTGACCAGCACGATTCTGTCAGCCGCATCGAGAGCCGTCAGAGTCGCTTCACTGAGGTGATGCTCACAATCAACCACCGTTATTGCAAAGTGGGAACGAAGAAGGTTCAGGATCGCTCCAACAGCGGCCGAATCGAACAGCTCTTCGTCTTCGGGACTGTCGCCAGTTGGCAGTGCCCAGACGCCGCCGGGGCAGGGGGTCAGCAGCGAGTTCAGGAGCTCCGAATCGATCGAGCTGCCTTTCGCAATCAAGTGGCTCAGATCGTACGCGGGCTTCAGGTTCAGGAATACGCGAACGTCGCCACCGGTCACGACCAGATCCACAAGAGATACTCGCGCGTCGGCCCGTTGAGCTCCAAATGCCTGGGCAAGGTTGACCGCAATGCTCGTACTGCCGAGCCCCCCTTTGCCGCTATACACGGCGATCAGATCTCCGCGCTCTGACTCTACCCGCGAGTGTCTCATCAGGCGCTCAACGGAACCGGCCAGCTCTTCGGCCTTTGGCGGATAAACCAGGAACTCGTGAACGCCGGCGCGCATGGAACGAACGATCAGGTCGGAGTCCGCCGACTGCGCGGTAGCGATGACTGACGTGTTGGTATCCTTCCGGATCTCGCGCTCGAGCGCGATCAGCTGAGCGGGAGTGATACCGTCGACGGGAACGATGATGAGATCGAAATGACCTTCGCGCATTTCTGCGATGGCTTCATCCCTGTCGGAGACGTGCGCCGTCCGGTGAAAACCAAAACGGGCGAGGACGCCGTTGACGGTTTCCGGTGAGCCGGCAGAGTTGCCTGCTATCAGTGCCCTTCGTTGCATCCGCTGGATCCTTAGCGGATGATCGGAGAAGGCGGACGCTTGTTAGCATCATCGAGTCTCTTCTTGATTGCATCGCGGGCGGGCAATGCAGTATCCGGCAACAGGCGAAGAACATCCTGCGGTCTTGGATCGTTCGGATCGATGAGCACAGGCGTCACCACGACCAATAGCTCGCTTTCG
>JBDUEH010000617.1:0-1988 GCA_040002555.1 Gemmatimonadales bacterium
CGCTGAGGCCGATCCCCGCCAGCGCACGACTCGCTGGCAGCAGGTTTCAGGGCGCTTCCCGAGCGACGATCTCGCCCGCGCCAATCTCGCCGACAATGCGGCCGCACTGGCCGGCGCTGAACACGATCACGATGCGCTCGAGCTGGCGATCGCGACTTACGAGCAGCTGCTCGAGACCGCTACTCATCCCGATCAACGCAACGCGCTCGACACAGCGCTCATAACATTGCGAGGATGGAGACTGTGACCCACGAACACGACAACCCCGACGAATCAGGCTCGCTCGAAGAATTTCGCAAATACCGCGAGCGCATGAACGAGGAGATACTCGGCGAGAACAATCTGGTGATCAACCGGTTTTTCGCCCTCGATTCCCGGACGTACGAATCGGGCGCGCTCGACGTGAAGACAAAAGAGCTGCTTGGTCTCGTTGCGTCACTCGTGCTTCGCTGTGACGACTGCGTGACCTACCATCTGACGCGCTGCGCGGAGGAAGGTGTGACACGTCCCGAAATCTTCGAGACCATGTCGGTGGGTCTCGTTGTTGGCGGATCGATCGTGATTCCGCATTTGCGGAGAGCAGTCGATCGGTGGACTCGGCTGGAGTCTAAAAGCTGAACTGCTTCTGGACACAGAGGCCACAGAGACCGCAGAGCAAGCACACTCTGTGGTCTTTTCCTTTTCAGGCGAAATCTCCGCGGCAGGTTCTTGGTTTGTTGTTAAACAACGGGACAACAGCAGAAGCGCGGTTCCGTCGTTTAACCTAAAAAACTATGAACTTGAGGCGGTGAAAGCCCGTCAAAGCAAAAGACCACAGATCATTGCTTGTTCTGTGGTCTCCGTGGTCTCTGTGTCCAACGAGTAGTTATTTGTCGGCGGGCAGCGGACCAGGCTTCGCGACCTTCGATGGATCTCCATCGGATACATAACGCGAACCGTTCTTATCCATCCGATCGAGAGTCGCTTCCATTTGATTTCCTATCATCTCGATTCGTGTAATGCTCAACGGATTGAAAGCCGGATCGTAAGGGCTTTTGGTCGGTCCACCCGAGACCTCCATGATCGCCTGATTGTCGTAGCGCGTCACAGTCTTCGTCTTTGGATCGGTCCACGAACCGGCCTTGGCCAGCGCACGATTTTTCGGCCAGACACCAAGGGGTAACGCGAACGTCCGAACCTTGAATCCAGGAAGCGCCGAATCGATCGCCAACTGTCCGCGAGCGATCTGCTCCTGAACGACAGCATCCGAATACTTGGCTAGGTTGGCGTGCCAGAGTGTGTGGTTACAGACCTCGAAGCCCTGGTCGTGGAGGAATTGCACTTTCTTGAAGCGCCACGCGTCCTTCTGCCCGTCGATGCCCCTGTTGCCGAAGAAATTGTGGCCGGCAGCAGCGCCGGACAGCAGGCAGAACACAGCGCGATTGTCCCAGTCGGGATGCTTCCTCCTGAAAGCGAGCCAGATCCCCATTCCGCTGTTTGGATCGATCTCCAGCTGGCCGTTCTTCTCGATGTAGCTGAACTGGCTTGGTGACGCGTCGTCGAACACGATGACAATCGGCGACAATCCTTTCGGCAGATCGATCTTCCGGTCCAAAAGCTGCGAGATGGTGACCGGACGGTACCCACGTCGGTAAAACGATTCGAGGTCCTGCAGGAAGTGTCCGCGCTCGCGCGAGTACAGCGCGTCCTTGTCGACGATGAGGTGGTATTCGGCTACCGGAATGTGGCCCAACTCGTTTGGAACGCGCTGCGAATCAGTCGCAGTCATTATGTAAGTGCCGCTGGCGCCCGCGCTCGATTTGGCGTCAGTTGTCGCCGGCGGTGTATCAGTGGATGAAACTGCCGCGGTTGCGGAGGCGTTGGGGGAATCAGAGGCCGTTTTGCTGTCGGCCTTCGCTGCACAGGCGGACAGAACGAGCACAAGCGCGACTGAGTTGAGTTTGTTGACCATGGACTGACGGTGCATGAGAAAGATTGAATTCGGGAAG
>JBDUEH010000618.1:0-1974 GCA_040002555.1 Gemmatimonadales bacterium
TCGCCCGACGTGTCCCGACGCTCTCCGTCGAACGTTGAATCCGATACTGTAACGATGACGACGCGCATCTAGAGGTGAGTCGCTTCCTTATAGAAGGGAGTCTTCTCGACCGTCGCCTGAATGCGCTTCCCGCGAATCTCGATCTCGAGCGTCGATCCAGGCGTCGCCGAGGCGGCCGGCACGTAAGCGGTGCCGATTGGAATGTTGAGAGAAGGACTCATCGTCCCACTTCGCACTTCACCACTCGCTTCTCCGTTCACGAAGACTGGATATCCATGACGCGGAAAGGCACGCTCGCTGCTCGTGAATCCAATCAGCTTTCTCCTGATGCCGTCTTCCTTCTGTTTCACCAGCGCATCGCGTCCAACGAAGTTGCCTTTCTTCAATTTCACCAGCCATTGAAGGTTGGCTTCGAGCGGCGTCGTCGTGTCGTCGATGTCGTTTCCGTAGAGCGCCATTCCCATCTCGAGGCGCAGTGTGTCGCGCGCGCCAAGGCCGGCTGGCATTACCTCGCCGCTCTCGGTGAGTGCATTCCAGACCTTCACTGCATTCTCGTTCGCGAAGTACAACTCGAATCCATCCTCGCCGGTGTAGCCGGTGCGGGAAATCAGAATTCCATCGATGCCGGCAACCGTGCCGAAAGCGAAGTGATAGTACTTGATGGCCGAGAGGTCGGTGTCTGTGTGTGTCTGGAGGATCGTGGCGGCGTTGGGGCCCTGTAGAGCAAGCAGCGCCGTCGCGTCACTCACATCTTCCAGCGTCGCATCGAACTTCTCCAGCGCCTGGCTGATGTGCGCGAAATCCTTTGCCGCGTTCGAAGCATTGACCACCATCATGATGTGGTCATATGCACGGTAAACGAGGCAATCGTCTTCTATCGTTCCGCGCTCGTTGAGGATCGTGGAATAGTGCGCCTGGCCAACCTCAAGCGCGGCAACGTCGTTTGTCGTCACGTAATTCACGAAATCGACGGCACCCGGTCCCTTCACAATGAACTCACCCATGTGGCTCACGTCGAACAATCCCGCATTCGAGCGCACTGCCTTATGCTCGGCCGTGATGCCTGAAGGGTACTGAACCGGCATGAGATAGCCGGCAAATGGCACGAGCTTGGCGCCGAGTGACGCGTGCAGATCGGTTAGTGGAGTGCGCTTAAGTGTTTCTGGGGACTCGTCTTGCGACATCGGTGGGGCTCCAGCGGTTCGTTGAGGGGCAATATCCTCGAACCGTCAATATGGCAGTCCCGGGCCGTGGTCGGGAGTGGCGCTGGGGCGAGCACTCAGCCCCGCGAACCAATCAGTCCGCGCGATCCATGAACTCGCCGCCGACGATCTGCGTCGTCTCGCCGATGTCAGGCTTGGATCCCGTGACCATCCCCTTCAGCACTTCCCACAGAATCACCGGCCTCGGCTTGTCATTTTTCATGTAGACGACCGAATCGGCCTCGACGAAAATGAGCGTCAGGCGTGGATCGTCCGGCCCGCCATCTTTCGCGCCGCCTTCATCTCCAAACCACGTCTTCCAGTCGGGCTTGTAGAGTTTGTGAATGCGCTTCCGGTCGCGACTCACGCGAGCAACTCCGCTCAGCGACACCCATTCGCGGCTCTTCATATTGTAGTAGGAGCAGTTCACGTGCGGGTCGGCGACGAGGTCGTCGAGCTTGTGACTATCGGCGTCGGTAACGAACCAGACGTCGGCATCCTTGATTTTTTCCTGAGTGGCCATCGCGCGCGATACGAGGTGGCCATCGTGACGGCGAGTGGTAAACATCGCAGTCTCGATCCCGTCTATGAGCCCGTAGAGCTCTTCGATTTTCTTTTGTGAGTTTGGCATGTTGCTGCGAAATGCAGGACGTGTGCCCAATACTCAGCAGGCTGACCGCTGACCGCTGACGGCTGACTGCCAAACACGACAGCCGCCAATTACGTGCCTATTGCAACGATGCAACCGCGCCCGCCACTTCCTGGACGTGGC
>JBDUEH010000619.1:0-1967 GCA_040002555.1 Gemmatimonadales bacterium
TTTGGCTTGAGCCGCGAGCAGATTCGATGGCTCGTTCCTGTCGGCGGTGCTGCCGCGCTTGCCGCTGCATTCAACACTCCAATTGCAGCGGTTCTCTTTTCGCTCGAAGAGATAATGGGCGACCTCCACACTCCGATACTTGGTTCAGTCGTACTGAGCTCGGCCACATCGTGGATGGTTCTGCATTTGTTTCTTGGCGACAATCCGCTCTTTCATGTCGCACCCTATCAGCTCGTACATCCCAGCGAGCTTCTTCTTTACGCGCTGCTCGGAATTGTTGGCGGATTTGCGTCGGTGATTTTCGTGAAGCTCCTGCTAGCACTGCGAGAGCGCTTCATGCGGCTGCCGAAGAAGACGGTCTGGCTCCAGCCAGTTGCCGGCGGACTCACGGTCGGAATCATGGGCTACTTCGTTCCGGAAGTACTCGGCGTCGGCTACGATCAGGTTGACAAAGTTCTGTCAGGCAACGTCGTGATCTATGTAGTCGTGATTCTTGCGACGCTGAAGATTGTCGCGACGGCGGTGTGTTATGCATCGGGCAATGCCGGGGGAATCTTTGGTCCGAGTCTTTTCATCGGTGCGATGGTGGGTGCCGCCGTGGGTGCAATCGCGCATCACATCATTCCAGGCGTGACCGCTGGCCCGGGGCCATACGCGCTCGTAGGCATGGGAACGGCGTTCGCGGGAATCATCAGGACGCCACTCACATCTGTCTTCATGATATTCGAGCTGACGCGCGATTACTCGATCATCGTGCCGTTGATGATCTCGAACCTTCTGGCGTTCTATATCTCACAGAAGTTTCAGCCCGAGGCGATTTACGAAGCGCTTGCGAGGCAGGATGGACTGCATCTCCCGAAGTCGGCGACACACGCCCACTCGGACGCTCGTCCCGTGACACTCGCCATTCGCGAAGCTCCTGAACCTCTTGACTCCGGCATGCCGGTAGCGCATGCACTGGAGCGCGTGGATGGAATCGAGCTGGATTCATGGCCGGTAACGGACGAGCGAGGTTTCGCCGGCATGGTTTCGCAGAAAGACATTGCATCGGCCGTCGCGTCGGGTGACATGGAGAGAACCGTTGGTCAACTCGTTGACGAACACCCCGATTCAACTGGAGTACACGTCCATACGGATCATCCGCTTGGTCAGGCACTTCAACGGATGGGCGAGTCGGGACACAACGTGCTTCCTGTAGTGAGCCGAGCGAACGCGAGAATCCTGCTCGGCATCGTGACAGTGAAGGATGTGCTCAAGGCGTTCGGAGTCGAGCGAGGCAGCAAGCCCTTCGTTAAGAAGTCGTAGTCACTTCCGCCACTCGCCCGCCGGGCTAGCGTTTCCAACCTGATCTACTGCCTCGACGAGCACGCGGTCACTTCCACCTGGAAGCGAGACGATGCGATCGGTTCCGAACAGAATGCGCGTGGTCCATCCGCCAGCCGCATGAGAACGAAGTGTCCACCACTTCGAGGGTTTACCATTCGCGCGCGTGATGGTCAGCACATCTGATACTACCGAAAGTGTCGGCTTGTCCGGCGGAACCGCATCGAGCCAGCGAGATGCAGGAACGAGAGCGGGGCTCTTGAACAAATCGCCTGCCAACGTTGCCGCGAGATTGTTCTTCGAGAGAGTCCACGTCGTGTTGTAGAAAAGATTTCCCGTTCCGCCTGTGCGCTGCCGGGTCGCTCGAATCTGGTCTGGAATCTCGTTGAGCGAGAACGCGCTCGATGTGCCGTCCTGCACACGATAGGTAGCAAGGCCGGGCCACACGTTACGACCCATCGTATTCTGTCCCAGCCACCAGTCGAGCAATGCCGTGTAACTCTGCTGCGGCGGAGCGATCGCCCAATAGAGCTGCGGCGCCAAATAGTCGACCCAACCCTGTTGAAGCCACTTTCTGGAATCAGCATAGATGCTCGCGTATGCGTCGAGGCCGCTGATGCCGGTCGGATTGCCTGGTCGCCAGA
>JBDUEH010000620.1:0-1966 GCA_040002555.1 Gemmatimonadales bacterium
GATCGTCTCGGCCGGCCTGCCAACGGAGATGTGTCGCGTTCCTCCCGCAATGCGGGATACAATCCAGGTTAAGGCTTGACTGCGACCCGCTGTGTCGGGAGTGAGAGGAGATTTCCTCGGCGTTTCCCTTACACCAGGTCGGTGCTTGCGCGGAGCGCATTGAGGATGACGGCAAGGTCGACAACTTCCTGAATTACAGCCCCCGCAACTGGGGCAATATGCCCGAGCAGGGCGAACACCATTCCAGCACCACTGATTCCCAGCCCCACCCAGATCGACTGCTTTGCGATACGCATTGTCCGTCGGCTGATCTCGATTCCATCGAGGATGCGAGCCGGATCATCAGCCAGCAGGATCACATCCGCGGCTTCGGTCGCAATGCCGCGACCATGAGACGCCAGCGCGACACCTACTGTGGCGGTTCCGAGCGCGGGAGCGTCGTTCGTTCCGTCGCCCATCATCGCGACCACCTCGCCGTTCTTGAGCAGGTCCTTAACCACCTGAAGCTTGTCTTCCGGCAGCATGTCTCCACGGAATTCGGTGATACCGACCGATGCTGCGACGGCAGTGACATTCGGCGTCCTGTCGCCCGACAACAGCATCACATGCTGGACACCACGATCCCGCAAACCCTTGACGAGCTCGGCCATTCCCGGTCGGATCATGTCGGCGTATTCGATGAATCCCGTGACGGCTCCATCCACAGCGACATACGCTCTCAGGGCTGCTCCTTCGTGATCGTCGCTCTCCGCATCGAGCCTTGCGTGCGGGTTTCGCTGTGCGACAAAAGACCTTGCTCCAACGGTCACGCTCTTTCCGTCAACTTCACCCTCTATTCCTCTCCCGGGAGTTTCGACTACCGCCGTCGCCACAGGTATGGACGTTCCCTGCCTTTCTGCTTCCGAAACGAGCGTTCGTGCAAGCAAGTGACTCGAGCCCTGCTCCACGCCGCTCGCGAAGCGAAGAACGTCGGATTCCGTCATCAGGCCCATGGCCACGACGCGAGAGACTTCCGGCTTTCCTATGGTCAGCGTCCCGGTCTTGTCGAACACCATCGCTGTAATTCTTCCGAGCGCTTCGATCGCACCGCCGTTGCGCACGAGGATCTGTTTCCGCGCCGAGCGATTGAAGCCGCCGAGTATCGCGACCGGAGTCGCGAGAATGAGGGGGCACGGCGTTGCGATCGCGAGCACTGCGAGAACGCGGTCCCAATCGCGCGACAGCGCGAACGACGCGGCGCACATCGCCAGCGTGAAGGGAGTGAAGAGCACTGCATACCGGTCTGCAATACGCTGTAGTGGCGCCTTGCTCGCCTGGGCTTCACGAACGAGTGCGACTATCCGGGCGTATTGGCTGTCAGCCGCAACTGCGGACACGCGTATGAACACGGGACTCTGCTGGTTCACGCTGCCGCTCATCACCGGTGACCCAGGTTCGATTTTCCGAGGCACCGGCTCGCCCGTGATGCTCGCCGTGTCGAGATGCGACTCGCCTTTGATCACGTGTCCGTCACAGGCGACCATTTCTCCCGGACGCACGAGCAGCGTGTCATCGATGCGCACTTTGTCCACGTCGATGTCTTCGACGGACTCACCGCGAACGACGTGAACGATCTTCGGCGCGGCTTTCTCGAGCGCGCGAAGGGCGTCGCTGGCCTTGCCTTCGGCCAGTCGCTCGAGCGCTTCGCCTCCGGTCTGCATCAGGACGATCACGAGCCCGACAATGGGTTGACGGAGGAGGATCGCCGCGACAACTGCGAGGGTTGCAACGACATCGGCGGCAAATCTTCCGTGCAGCATCCCTCGCGCGGTACCCCATACCATCGGCGTCGCCGTGATGATCAGGCCGGTCATCCAGATAACTGGCCGCCAGTAGGAACCGGCAGGAAGGAACGAAGCGATGCCACCGGCAACGATGAAGAACAGTGCGCCGAGGGGCACAGGATACTTACGCCAGATCATCAGGG
>JBDUEH010000621.1:0-1966 GCA_040002555.1 Gemmatimonadales bacterium
CGTGCTTCGGCACGTTCACCGTGTCCTTCCAGCGCCGGTCCTTTTCCGGCACTCCGTTGCGATCGAGAATCTGGAACCTGAACCCGTGAAGGTGAAACGGATGGTCCATGCCAACGACGTTCTCGATCTGCCAGATCTCCATCGCGCCGAGCTTGACGTGCGTGTCAACGCGGTCCATGTCCATCGTCTTTCCGTTGATGATTCCCTGGCCAAGGGCGAAGAACCTTGTTTTGGTTGCCTTCAGCGTATCGAGCGCGGGGATGGCGCGTAGTTTCGATGGTATCTGATACGCTGCAACACGCGCTTCGCTTGAATACTTCAGCGTCGCGAGGTCGATTGGCTTTTCCCACGCCTTCGGCCGCGTTTGCGGAGCGTAGCGATCATAGGGAAGCGACTGGAGAGTAACCGCGCTTCCCGGCGCACCTGTGCCGCGGACAAGGATCTCGACGCGTTCTGAGTTCGAGAGCAAGATGTCCTTCATCTCGACAGGGCGTTCGAACAAACCGCCGTCGCTGCCAACCTGAGCGAAAGTCTGCCCACCGAGTGAGAGGCGATACACGCGTGAAGCAGAAGCGTTGATGATGCGCCAACGTTGAACTTCGCCGCTGCGAATTCCAATCGTCGGCATGACGCGTCCATTGAGGAAGAACGTGTCTCCTTCGCGCCCGTTCTCCTCATCGACCAGACCTGCCATCGACTCTCGATCGGGAATGTGAACGGAACCATCGGGCGTGAACCGGTTGTCAGCGAGAACGATGATTCTTTCGGGCATCGAAGCCGGAAGAGGATCGTCGTCGGAGCGAATGATGAGAGCGCCGAACAATCCCTTCGCCACCTGGTAACCCGTGGTCATGTCGGGATGCGGATGATACCAGTAGGTGCCGGCGGTACCGTGCTCGATGTTGAAGACGTAGTCGTGCGACTTGCCCGGCCGCACAGGATAGAGCGGACTTCCATCCTGATCCGCCGGAATGTGGAGGCCGTGCCAGTGGATGGTCGTCGCCTCCGGGAGGTCGTTGTGGAAGTGAATTATGACGTGGTCGCCCTCCCGGATTTCGATCGTGGGGCCGGGGCTCATTCCATTGTATGCGTAAACGTCGGTCATCGTCCCCGACGCGAGCGCGATACGTTCTTTGCTGGCGGTGAGCGTTACCTCAACGGTATGAGGCAGGTGCGATACGTTTTCAAGCGTTGCCGGATTTGCGAATGACTCAGCTTCGGCAATTGGACGGTGTTTGGAGAGTCGAGCGGATGGGCGAGAAGATGTGGACGCCGCCGTGAGCGTTATTGCCAGCAGTCCCAGTGAAAAACCTCGGATCACTCTTGGTCCCAGTGTCGGATTATCGAACGGTTATTTGGAGACCGAGAAAATGGATTCGGGGACCTCGGTTTGCAAGCGATTTGTAAGGCGGCGCCCTACGGTCGGTCGCAGCTAACCTGGGCGCGGGCCGGGATCGTCATGCGATGACAGAAATCGTCGCTGAAGAACTGCGCCGCGCGAACTGCCCATCGAGCGCAGCCGGCGCTGAGACAGTGATCGGGAAACCAGGGTGAGTTGGCGGCGGCGAACGGATTTGGTGTGAACTTGGTCAGCAACCGCTTCTCGAGACTGTGATGCCGTCCGCGCGCGTCATCCCACTCTTCATTGTAGTCGAGCAACGCGTCGCGCAACCTGATAAGGCTGTCGGCATCGAAGAAGGGCGACCGGTTCGCGTTGTATTGATCGGCGTCGGCAACGGACAGTGCCAGCTGATACTTGTGAAGCAACGGTGCACCGGTAATCTCCGGCCAGACTCGGGGGAGCATCGCGAGCTCGCGCCGGATGTTGCTTCTTTCCTCGCTGACTTTCTTCAGCTCGAGGTAGAGCTCAGTGATAGAGGTCTCCAGAAACGCGGCCGCCGCGAAAATTGCGCCGGTGACACAGGCTCCGTAAATGCAGATCTCTTCGTCACTTAAAGATCCCGGA
>JBDUEH010000622.1:0-1964 GCA_040002555.1 Gemmatimonadales bacterium
GCGATGTATTTCGACCGCACCGATCCGCGCGAGCAATGGCGCACTGATTTCGAGCTTGGGTTTGTACAGACACCGGCGGGGATGAACCGATGATCAATACAATTAACAGATTCGCCCGCGCTGCCGTAGTCACTGCGGTGCTCAGCGTTACGACGACTGCCGCGAGCGCGCAGACAATCGCGATCACCGGAGGCAAGGTCTATCCAGTGAGCGGAGCTCCAATCGAAAACGGCACGGTTCTCATCCGCGATGGGAAGATCGTTGCGGTCGGCGCTAACGTGACGGTGCCGGGCGACGCGCAACGCGTGGATGCGACTGGTAAATGGGTTACACCCGGGCTGATTAACTCATCGACGCAGCTAGGTCTCACCGAAATCGGTCAGGTGCGCGACACACGCGACGATGCCGCAAAGGGCAAGGATTTTATCGCCGCTGCTTTTAGAGTGTGGGAAGGCCTGAATGCGACATCCGTTCTGATCTCACCGGCGCGCCGAGATGGGATCACGAACGTCGTAGTTCTGCCGACCGGCGACCAGCTCGTCTCGGGACAGGCCGCAATGCTGACGCTCGCTGACGGCATGGGAAGCGACATGGTTCTGAAGACACCGGTTGCGATGATCGCACAGATACAGAACACGGGCGATGCTGGAGTGGGAGCGAGAGGCGAGCTGCTGGTCAGGCTGCGTGAGCTGATCGAGGACACGCGGGCGTTCATGAGAAATCGCGCGGCTTACGAGAAAGCGGAGACCCGCGACTACATCGCAAGCAGGCTGGATCTGGAAGCGATGATTCCTGTCGTCGAAGGAAAGCTCCCGCTGATCATCTCTGCCGACAAGGCAACGGACATAGATGCGGCACTTCGAATCGCGAGGGAAAACGGTTTGAAGATCATGATCAGTGGCGGTGCTGAAGCGTGGCTCGTTGCAAGCAAGCTCGCGGCAGCGAACGTTCCGGTTCTTACGGGAGCGATGAACAACATTCCAGGATCATTCGCCAGTCTAAGCTCGGCCCAGGAAAATGCGGCGCTGCTGAAGAAGGCGGGCGTTCAGGTCATCGTGATTGGAAACGCGGGCGGCGGAGATGAAGAGGCTTTCAACGTTCGCAACATCAAGCAGGAAGCCGGGAACGCTGTGTCGTATGGAATGACATGGAACGACGCGCTTCGGGCTGTGACGCTGACGCCAGCGGAAGTGTTTGGAGTCTCTGACCACATCGGGTCACTTCAAACCGGACGTGATGCCAATGTCGTGATCTGGAGCGGCGATCCGTTCGAGTTCACGACGTTAGCCGAGCATGTCTACGTTCGGGGCCATGAGTATCTCGCACCCGATCGTCAGATGCTGCTAACGGAGAAGTACAAGAAGTTGCCGCCAGACCAGAACATGCCGATGAAGCGATAGCGAAGAACTGCTTTCGACACAGAGGCCACGAGACCACAGAACAGTACGGGACATCGCTGACGGGTCCCGACAAAACAAATTGATGAAATAGAAAGGCCCGGCGATCTACCGGGCCTTTCTATTTTTGTGCAATCCAATATGCGATTCAGTCCAACTCAGCCCGAAATATCCTGGGCGTTCGGCGGCGTCCCAACATCGGGGGCGGCGGCAGGATCCGAGTAGGTCGCCGAAGGAGGCGCATCCGCTGCTGCGCTCGGTGACGCGTCGGGTGCAGAGCTAGTCGCGCCCCATGTGCGATTCTGCTTCTTCAGGTCGTCGAGCTCTGATTCGAACTTTGCAGCCTCGGTGTCATGCGTCGCGAGAGTTGCGGAAAGGCGCGTGTACGTATCGGAATCAACGTCACCGCCTCCCTGGCGCGCGCGGAACACCGCGTATCCGAGAGCCTGAGCCGCCTTGTCGGCTAGCTGTCGCGTGCGAAACGCCTCGATCCGGATCTTGCCTTCGTCGAGTGCCCCCTGCGCGGCCCGCCCGGCCTTGTCGAGTTCTTCCTTCAGCTTGTCGAAT
>JBDUEH010000623.1:0-1962 GCA_040002555.1 Gemmatimonadales bacterium
TCGAGCTCGCGAACGAGAAAGTCGTGTTTGCTCTCGTTGCAGCTCGCAAAATAGCCCGATGGGACGACAACCCCAACGCTGACGGTTTCGTCATCGATCGGAATGAACCACGCCCAATGGTGCTTTTTCTGGTAAAAGATCAGTGTGTCGTTTCCATCCGGACCGGAATCACGAATTGCGTTTTTTAACTGCGAAAAGATTGCGACCTGATTGGAATAGTTGCCGCGCTCTTTTTTCCCCGCAATTCCGGCATTGCTCAGGAACGTCGCCTGGCCCGAAGCGTCAACGACGACGCGCGCCGTTACGCTTTCGATCTCTCCATCAGCTTTGCGTACCTTAACGCCGATAACAGCGTCTCCGTCGCGAACTGGCTCGATCGCTTCGCCGTTAATCACTCCAACGCCGCGAGCTTTCGCCGCATCGAGAAGCATCGCATCGAAGTCACTTCGCCGTACCTGCCACGTGCTGTTGGCGAACAGCTGGCCGTCAGCGCCGCGACCCTTCACCGGGACATAAAAAGGGCTATTCCCACGCGGCCCGAAAACACGCGTCCCCCATTTGATTGGATGAGCGTACCTCGACATCTCCGCCTCGAGACCGAGCGCGGTAACGCAATTGCCGCATTCGCCGGTCATCGATTCACCAATGTGATAACGCGGGAACTTCGTCTTCTCGATGATCACCGCCTTGATTCCGGCCTTCTCGAGATACAGTGCGCAGGCCGCCCCGGCCGGACCGGCACCGATGATCGCAACGTCAGTAGCGATCATTCGGGCGCAGCGACCAGCGGCGCGCCTGAACGTGAAGTCGGCTCCGCTGTCTGTAGCTCTTCGAGCGCCCGGTCTCGTGTCTCGACTCCGGCGAACAGCAGCAATACGCCCGAGATTGCAACGGGTACCGCAACGACAAGCGCGATAAGCCTGAAGCCTGGCACGAGGGCAAGCAGCATGACTGCAGCCGGCGGTGCGATGATGCCACCAACCTTGCTGCTTCCTGCCGCCCAGCCACTTCCGGTACCGCGAAACGCGGTCGGGTACACCTCCGCCGTGTACGGTGACAGCATGGAGATAATTCCTCCGCTACCGATAAGGAGAAGTACCATCAGCGGCATCAGCATCGACATGTTTCGTCCGCCTGCACCTGGATCAACGACCGCGAACGCAGCGAGCGCGAGTGTCGTGATACCCGCGAACAGAACCATCGTCTTGCGGCTACTCCAGAGACCGTACAGATACGCGACGAGCACTGTCGCCGGCACCGCAATCAGCGCCGACCAGAAAAGCAGCTTGCTCGCGCTGCCGCCGTCCAAACCGCGATCGCGCAGAATTGTCGGCGTGAACGTCATGAAGCCCCAGTTGACGAGGCCCCATGCACCGCCATAAAGGCCAACCGTGATCGTATGCAGCAGGTACGGGTGGCGAAAGAGGCTGATCAATCGCGATCCGGACTTGCGGTTATTGACCAGCGCTTCCTCCTCGACCGACTCACCGTTGTCGTCTCGTCGCGTGAGAACAACTCCATAGCGGCTCATCACTGACTCCGCCTCATCGATGCGGCCGTGCTCGAGTAGAAACCGCGGCGATTCTGGTATCCACCGATTGAGCACCAGCATGAGGAGTCCGGTCGGGAGCCCCGCAAACCACAGAATGCGCCACGTGTAACGCGGTTCAAGCAGTGCAGCAAGACCGCTGGCGATGAGATATCCGCCCACTGTTCCCATTCCGCCGTGAAGCACGACGAGCCAGCCACGTCGCTTTGCGGGCATGGATTCCGTCATTAGCGCATAGACGATTGGAAGCATGCCACCGGCTGAGATGCCCATGATGAAGCACATGAACAGGTTCCACCGGAACGACGGCATGAACCCGCAGATCGACGTCGCCATGAACAGAATAGAAGCAAGAAGAATCGAGGCGCGTCTACCGATTCGATCGGCGAGCACGCCCCACATCAGCGAGCCGA
>JBDUEH010000624.1:0-1960 GCA_040002555.1 Gemmatimonadales bacterium
CGAGCGCCTGGCACCTGACCCAGATGATTGAAGATTCCCTCCAGTCAGTCCGGATTGAGGCCGGGCTCACAACGCTCGACAATCAGAGTGTCGACGTCGCGGGCCTTGTCCGCGAGGTGGCGCAGTTGACGGAGCCGCTGGTACAGGCAAAAAATCTCGAGCTCAATGTTCAGTGCGAGAGCGGGCCTCCAATCATTGCCGACCCGACGAGGATTCGGCAGATCCTATTCAACCTCATCGGAAACGCCGTGCGGTACTGCGACATTGGGAGTGTGACGATTTCATCGTGCATAACTGACCATGGTGCGGAGATCAAAATCGAGGACACGGGCATCGGTATTTCCAACGAGAATCTCGAAAAAATCTTCGAGAGATTCTGGCAGGTGGATCAGACGCGCACGAGGCTGCGAGGCGGCACCGGACTCGGACTCATGGTGAGCCGGTCGCTTGCGAGAGCGATGGGCGGCGAACTGAACGTCACGAGCGAGCTGGGCAAGGGCAGCCGATTCATCGTTCGCCTCCCAATGGTCGGGCCAGAAGTCTAGGCGCCGGCGAAATCTTCGGAAAACCATAACCGCTAATTGGGGCGAACGGCGGGAGCAAAGGCGGGAGAATTGCCGGAGAACTGCAGACGAGCATTCCACTCGATCCGAGTGGTCGTCCCATTCATCATTGTTTTTTGTTGAACGACAGAACAGCGGGTGCAGCGGTGGCTGAATGTCGTCGTAAACCAAAAGAAGAAGAACTCACTGTGGCCAATTGTGTCTCTCGCGTTTCTCCCAAGCTTTCCTCCCGCTGTTCTCCCTAATTGCAGTTACGGGGTTCTGCTGTTGACTGGCTAAACCGGCGAAAGGGTTGATATTGCGGTCATGGGAATGTATCATGAAGTCATGACCGAGCCTCATGATGGAAAGAGAAAGCGCGTAAGCGAGCCGCTGCAGGTCTATCTCGACGTGTTGCAGCGCCGCCGACTGGACAGCTTGGCTGGAGAGCTCGGACTCAGCAAATCCGATGTCGTGAGGCGCGGACTCGAAGCGCTGGAACGACAGCTCACAGATCCGGCGGAGCACCCCGCACTCCGCATTATCGGCATCGCTGACGCCGAAACAATCACCGACACCGACTACAACGTCGCGCGTGAGCATGACCGCTTTCTCGCGGAGTCGGAGCTGAAATCATGGAAACCCCCGGCAAAAAAACGCAAACGTGCCGGCTGAGCTCTTCGTCGACACAAGCGCGTGGTACGTACTTGCAATGTCCTCGGCGCCCGAACACCAGAAGGTTGCCGGGGCGCTGCGACAACGTTTGGAGCGAGGGGCCCGGATCGTAACGACGAACCTCATCGTGGCCGAAACGCATGCTCTGCTATTGCGACGGATCGGCCGAAAGACCGCGCTCACCTTCGTGCGCGAGGTCAGCCGCGCGCCGAACATTGTGGTTACCAGTTCGCCAGAAGATGAGCAAGCCGCGGTAACCGAATGGCTGGAGCGGTTCGACGATCAGCTCTTTTCGCTCACTGACGCCGTGAGTTTCGCAGTGATGTCAGCTCGCGGGATTCACGAGGCACTCGCTCTGGACCACCATTTTTCTGTCGCTGGATTTGTGGTGGTACCGGGGTAGTCGTGACGCTTTACACTTTGGGATCAATTCTCAGCGCCTGGGCTTCGACGGAGCCGTCCCGCAGCATCAGCTCGAACGGCTTCCCTTCCTCAAACTGTCGCACCGAGCTCAAGGTCGCGCCGTCGGCGTCGCGAGCGACGGCATAACCGCGGGAAAGCGTTGCCAGAGGGCTGAGCGCATTGAGCCGCCCTGCGACCGACAAGATTGACGAACGACGGCGGTCGCTCGACCTGGTCGCAGCCAGCTTCATGTGACGAGCGGTGTTGCGAAGATCAGAAGACGATGCGTCGATCCGCCTCGTCAGACTTCTGACCATCCGCTTTTCCTGGATATGGACGGC
>JBDUEH010000625.1:0-1953 GCA_040002555.1 Gemmatimonadales bacterium
GTGAGCCCGTCGAAAGCAGGCATTATACCGCGCGGCAGCTCGGCTTCGAGATCCGCGTGGAAGTTGTCGTGCGTGAGATGCGTCAGATACGTGCGGTCAGCCCCGACGGCCTCGGCGACTCTCACCGCTTCGGGAATACTCAGGTGAGTAGGATGTCCCGTGCGAAAGAGAGCATTGAGAACGAGGATTTTTGCGCCCTTGAGGGATTCCACTACTTCGTCGGAAATCGATTTCGCATCAGTGATGTATGCGAGCGGCCCGATTACGTATCCGAAAACAGAGACTGGTCCGTGGGGAACTGCGATCGGAGTGACGTCGATGCCGGCAATCTCAACCGTCTCTCGATCGCGAAGAGGGACGGCTCGTCCCTCCGGTTTTGAAGTCCCTGGCAGCGGGCGAATCCGATCGTCGAAGATGTACTTGAAGCGTTGCGACAATCTCTCCAGTGATTCCTCCGAGCCGAACATATCGAGTGGGGCATCGCGTCGCACCGAGAGAGCACGAATGTCGTCGAGTCCGTGCGTATGGTCAGCGTGATCGTGAGTAAAGAGAACGGCATCTACGCGATCGATGCCGGCGGCGATGAGCTGGAGTCGCAGCTCTGGCGGAGTGTCGATCAACAGTCGCGAGCCGGAATCGGTCTCGACAATTGCACCGACGCGGTTGCGCTTATCCCGCGGGTCAGGAGAGTGACAGACCGCGCAGCCGCATCCGACCTGCGGCACTCCAAAGCTCGTGCCGGTTCCGAGGAACGTGAGCTTCATGAGAGCGAGCGATTCAAGTCGGTCACACTGTCTCGACCTTCAGGAGATTGGTCGTGCCCGGTACGTCGAACGGAACGCCGGCCGTGACAATGATTCTGTCTCCACGGGACGCAAGCTCGCGCGCAATGACAACTTCCTTCGCACGCTGCATCATCTCTTCGTAGTTCTCGCAATGCCGCACGATCTCCGGAATGACTCCCCAAACAAGCGCGAGCTGACGGAAGGTACGCGGCTGGTCGGTGAGCACGAGAATCGAAACGTTCGGACGATACGCAGCGACGATTCGCGCGGAGAATCCGCTCTTCGTAAACACTACGACGAGCGGCGCGCCGAGCATGTCAACCGCCGCCGTTGTCGCCGCAGCGATCGCGACTTCAGTTGGCACTCCAACACCTACATCGCGGTTTATCCCCCGTCGCGAGCGCCCGCCGGGCGGATGTTGCTCTACCTGCGTGATTATCCGGCGCATTGCCTCCACCGCTAGTCGCGGATAGGAGCCGGCGGCTGTTTCAGCGGACAACATCACTGCATCAGTACCGTCGAGAATCGCATTTGCTACGTCGCTTGCTTCCGCTCGCGTTGGCCGAGGATTCTCGATCATCGACTCGAGCATCTGCGTAGCCGTGATGACAGGACGGCCAAGCCGGTTCGCCAGCGCGATGATCCGTTTCTGCGCGCCCGGAACTTCCTCAAACGGAAGCTCGACGCCAAGATCGCCGCGGGCAACCATCACTCCGTCCGATGCCTGGATGATGCTCTCGATGTTCTGAAGCGCGACGTCCTTCTCGATTTTTGCAACGATCAACAATCCCTTTGGTATCATCGCGCGCAGTTGTTCGACATCCTGCGCTCGACGCACGAAACTGAGCGCGAGGTAATCGAGGTCATAATCAACGGCGAAGTGAATGTCTTCGATGTCCTTCTCAGTGATCGACGGCGCGGATACGTGAACACCGGGGAGATTGAGTCCCTTGTGCGGTTTGATCATGCCACCGTGAACGACTCGCACCTTCACCCTCGGCGCCTCGACGTCCATTGCGAGCAGTTCGATGAGCCCGTCGTCGATGAGAATCCGATCGCCAACGTGAACGTCGGAAGCAAGGTGATCGTAGGTAATCGGAATCTCACCCGCCTGCTCGAGTCCCTCGTGGACAAGGGTAAGGTCCTGACCTGGCTCGACATTGACGGG
>JBDUEH010000626.1:0-1946 GCA_040002555.1 Gemmatimonadales bacterium
TCTATCCCACTGGCGCGGGAGCCGCACGCAGAGTCGACCACGGTGAATTCGCCGGTATCGCAGCAGCAGCTTTCCTCGGCGACGGCAAAGACATATTCGTGTGCGGAAATGAGCCCGGACATGCGGTGCGCTGCTACGCGAGGCCGCTCGCGAGCGGAACATTCCGGCCATTTACGCCAGAGGGCGTACGCGCCGCATGGGCGTCGGCGGATGGGCAGTTCGTTGTTGCCCGAAGCGGAGACGGTTATCGGCAGTTTTCGGTACGCGATGGCACGTCGTCAAGCGTGCCAGGACTTGCATTGAATGACGTCGTGATTCGATACAGCCCAGACGGCAAATCTCTCTGGACCAGGCAGGTGGGCTCCATTCCTGTGCGTGTCGACCAGATCAATTTGAAAACGGGCGCTCGAAGCAGGCTGCTGCCGGATTTCGGAGCTCGCCGAGCGGGGGTAACTGGGATTGTGGAGGTTGCGCTGGCTGATGATCCCCGAACTCTTGCATACATGGAACGGGAATCTGCGGGCTATCTGTTCGAGCTGAAGAAAATGCAATGATGGAGGTCGCACTGTTCCGGCGAAGCTTCAGTGTTGCACTCGTTCTGGGCTTTATCGGCGTGTCGGTTGCGCCAGGCGTGATCGCTGCCCAGGTATCACGAACGCAGATCGTCATGCTCGGCACTGGCACGCCGATCCCTGATCCCGATCGCATGGGTCCAGGTGTGGCGATCGTCGTTGACTCCATCGCCTACCTGTTCGACGCGGGTACGGGAGTGGTTCGCCGCGCGGCTGCGGCCGGCCGAAACGGAATCAAGGCATTCGCGCCGCGCGCATCTAACGGGCAATTTTCGCCTCGCTTCGATCGGGTGTTTCTCACTCACCTCCACTCAGATCACACACTCGGCCTAGCCGACGTGATCCTGTCTCCGTGGATTCAGGGACGCGTCTCACCGCTCGACGTCTACGGCCCGCCCGGCACGGAACGCCTGGTCACCGGCATTCTCGACGGCAATGCGGCTGACATTGCCGAGCGCTTGGGCGCATCCGGCGGTCCACCGGCGAACGGTTGGAGAGTGATCGTTCACGACGTTGCCGAGGGCGAAGTGTTTCGTGACTCGAGAATCACTGTGATTGCGTTTGCCGTTCCGCACGCAGATTGGAAGTACGCATTCGGCTATCGCATTCAGACCCCGGATCGAACGATCGTCCTCAGCGGCGATGCTCGTCCCAACGATGTCATCGAACGCCGCTGCAACGGATGCGATGTTCTCATTCACGAGGTCTATTCAGACGCGGGCTTCGCAACGCTCCCGGCAATCCGCCAGAAGTACCACGCCCACGCGCACACGTCAGCCACTCAGCTCGGCGATATCGCAACAAATGCGAAACCGAAGCTGCTGATCCTCTACCATCAGCTTTTCTTTGGATCCTCGGATGAAAAACTGCTCTCCGAAGTGCGATCCCATTTTAGCGGGCGCGTCGTGTCAGCAAAGGATCTCGACGTTTACTGAACGAGTTCGATACCGCATCAACAATGTCACGTTCGCGATCAATCGAGCATGTTCGCCGGAACTTTACCTCCGTTCGCCGCCATCTGCTTCATCACCTGCTTGTGCAGCCAGATGTTCATGCTTGCGCTGTCGTTCATATCGCCCGTGTAACCGAGCTCGGTAGCGAGCGCCTTGCGCTCGGTTAGGCTGTTGTCCATCCCGAGCAACGACATCATGTCGACAATCGATTCGCGCCAGTTGCTCTTGTGTCCGCTTTTCGTCTCGAGGTCCGTCATGATCGCCTCCACGTCCACGGGCGCCGGCGTCGGCGCCGTGCTCGACGAGGATCCGGTGACGTCCGACATCGGAGCGAAGGTTGAGTTGCCTGCCGGGTCAGACGCTGCCGCCTCGGCATGGCCGTTAATCTTGTCCCAGATCTTTCCGAAAATGCTCATGGAAT
>JBDUEH010000627.1:0-1938 GCA_040002555.1 Gemmatimonadales bacterium
CAGAGATTATAAACGTGCCCGGCGGGATATCGCGTCGCGCAGGCAGCACATTCCAAATGGGTGACGTTGTTCATGGTGACGGCTAAGTTATTCGAATGAGCGGCTCGGTGCCGCACCTCTCACGATCAGCGGCCTTAGCGATGCTCGCTTCAATCCGTCTCATACTCGCCACACTTGGCATCGCACCGATCACCATCATCCTCGACCGACGGGCGCGGCGATAGTGTACGGCGGACATGTTGGTGTTGCACTCGGCGCGAAGGGAATGCGAAGTGCCCTTCCCCTCTGGGTCCTCATCGTCGCCAGCCAGCTACCCGATTGGGCCGACGCTACCCAATGCCTCGCCGGTGTCACCAGCGCCACTCCTGGAATGTTTTCGCACTCGCTTCCGGCGATTGGCGTGCTTACGCTCGCCGGCGTACTCGCTTACCTCGCGTCAACTCGCGATGCGACGGGCGCAGCTTTTGTCGCCGCCGTAGTGATATCGCATGCTTTGGGCGACTATGTCACGGGTCTCAAGCCAACCTGGAACGGCGGTCCGATGATCGGCCTTAGACTCTATCGTCATCCGGAGATCGACTTCGTTGTCGAAGCGATAGTGATCGTCGCCGGCTGGCTGATCTACCGTGCGTCCTTTCCCCCCGCCAAACGCTCCAGCCGAGATATGGTTTCCATCGTGGGCGTACTCCTTGCCATCCAGTTGCTCGCAGACATCGTATTTTCGATGACGCCCGGACTGGGGAAATGCTGACGGTCCGCGGTAACCATTTCACCACACCTCACTGCTTACCCAATGGCAACCGACCAATACCACGAGCCACCCGAAGAGCTGTCTGACAAGACGCGAACCCTCGCCCGCATGCTCACCAGTCTCATTGAAGAATGCGAGGCGATCAACTGGTATCAGCAGCGCATCTCGATCGAGAAGAACAGGCAGGCGAAGGCGATCATGAAGAATGCGCAAAAGGAAGAATTCAAACACTTCGGTATGGATCTCGAATTCGTTCTTCGTCAGATCCCCGATTTCCGCGAGACACTAAAGGGAATTCTCTTTACCGACGGCGACATCGTGGAAGCGGGTGAAGAAGCGGAGGACGCCGTTGACTGACGCCCTTCCCTCGCGCGACGACGCGCTGGCAATCGTTCACGAATACACCGCGAGCGATTCCCTCAGAAAGCACATGCTGTCGGTCGAGGCGGCAATGCGCGCGTACGCCGAGAAGTTCGGCGAAGACGTCGAACGCTGGGGACTCGCCGGTCTCGTCCACGACTTCGACTATGAGAAATTCCCCAACGAAGCCCACTCGGCCACGGAAGAACACCCTGCTGAGGGCGTGCGGATTCTGAGAGGAAAAGGATTTCCCGACGACGTCCTCACCGCCATACTCGGCCACGCTCAGTACGGTGGCGTTCCGCGGGAAAGCAGGATGGCGAAGACGCTGTTCGCCGTAGACGAATTGACCGGCCTGATAACGGCGACAGCGTTGGTGAGGCCGAGCAGGAACATCATGGAGGTAGAGACGCGGTCGGTCCGAAAAAAAATGAAGGACAAGGCATTCGCGCGTGGTGTCAACAGAGATGATGTGATCAACGGGGCGGCGGACCTGGGTGTCGATCTGGACGAGCACATTGCGTTCGTGATCTCGGCGATGAAAGCCGTTGCGCCTTCCCTCGGTCTTGCTGGGGTCGAGACTACATAAGCTGCGGGAACTGCGGGGTTCTCTCTCGGTCGGATAGTCGAGTATCTCCTCCTTGCTGCTGCGCACGCGCCATCCGGAGACACTCGACCATCCTCCCCAAGCGTCTCTCGTTGTGAGGAAACGGCGGCCTCGTAGTTCCGCTCTTCCGTAGTTCCGTCCTTTTACCCAACCGTAGTTGCTCGAGTGGATTGCTGACACCCCACACGATTTGGAAATAAACAGGACGGAAAACCAGGGA
>JBDUEH010000628.1:0-1935 GCA_040002555.1 Gemmatimonadales bacterium
TGGGGATCGCTCGACCAGGATCTGCTTACGCAGATGATGGACGCCAACTCGAAAGCGTCCGAACCCGCAGATGCGCGCGACGTCTATATGGAGGCAATGCTCGAAAGCGCACTCCGGTCCGCCGCGCTCGCCGAAGAATGCGGAATTCCCCACGACGCGATCATCATTTCCGCGAAAGTATCGGGAGTGCCTGACCTTGTCGAAGTCTACCGTCGCCTCGCTTCGCGATGTGACTTCCCCCTGCACCTCGGCCTTACAGAAGCCGGAATGGGCAGTAAGGGAATCATCTCGAGCACTGCGGCGCTGGCCATTTTGCTATCCGAAGGTATTGGCGACACGATCAGGGTCTCCCTCACGCCAAAGCCGGACGGCGATCGTACCGAGGAAGTACAGATCGCTCAGCAGATACTTCAATCGCTCGAGCTAAGACGGTTCAACCCTCAGGTAACTGCGTGTCCGGGCTGCGGAAGGACAACCTCGACTTTCTTTCAGCACATGGCCGAGGACATTCAGACTTATCTCCGAGAGCAGATGCCCGTGTGGAGGGAGAAGTATCCTGGAGTAACGGATCTCAAGGTCGCGGTCATGGGATGCGTCGTAAACGGACCCGGTGAATCCAAACACGCCAACATCGGCATTTCGCTGCCCGGTACTTTCGAGGAACCAAAAGCGCCCGTCTACGTTGACGGGAAACTCAGGGTAACGTTGAAAGGGGATCGAATCGTTCCGGAGTTTCTCAAGTTACTGGAAGAATACGTCGAGCGAACGTATTCCGTGGACGCGTCGCAGCCAGCTCTGGTTTAGCCTCGCTCGTCCAACTCGGCGACTGCATCCGCGAGCTCCGCGACAATCGGTTGATCAAATCCGATTTCTTTCAGCCGGTCGAGAACATCGCGGTACCATTTCATGGTTCCGGACTTACCAACGTTGAAGCGCGACCATACCGAATCGGGATCGGCAGTTCTTCTCAAGTCCGAAAGTATGCTGTTGGCATTGTGAATCTTGTCGGCCGCGCACACCCATAGCGCCGCCTCGTTGGCTGTTTCGAGACGCTTGAGGTAGTCTGATTTTTTTTCGTCGGATGACAAGTCGACGCCGTCATCGTCGACACGACGGTGGGTGACTGCAAGGACGGTTTCGAGAACCCCCTTCCCGAATTTGTCACCGATTCGCTGCTCGAGCATGTCCTGCGTGTAGCCGTCGCGAACACAATCTTCTACAACGTCATGAAGAATTCCGGCGACTACGGTTTGTTCGTCTCTTCCGTATCGCGCGAGGATGACGGCGACATTGGCCGGATGCGTGAGGTAGGGAAGCTTTGTGCCTTTTCGCACCTGACGATCGTGATGCTTCGCGGCGAACGCAAAGGCATGATTGATCGGATCAGAATATCCACGCATCATTGTCACACTCACGTCCGGAACCATTCGACCAGGCGCTGCAATCCAACCCGGTCTTCGTCGGAAAAGGCTCCGACCTGATCAGAATCGATATCCAGTACTGCAATGAGGTTGTCGTCGCGATTGAATACCGGAACAACGATCTCTGACCGCGAACGTGCGTCGCACGTGATGTGACCAGGGAAACTCATCACATCCTCGACCAACTGGGTCTCGCCGGTTTGCGCGGCGGTCCCGCAGACTCCCCGTCCAAAATCAATTTCCAGACAACCTAGCGTTCCCTGGTACGGCCCAACTCGAAGAAGTCGATTCGGCTCGACTACGCGGTAGAAGCCGGTCCAGAGATGACCGAAAGCGTTGTGGATCAACGCGCTAATTGTCGCCATCGCTGCGATTTCGTCGTCAATTCCTTCGAGCACCGCGCGCACCTGATTATTCAGCTCGTGGTATGCCTCAGTCAAAGGCATTCCGCGCAAATCAATTGTCATTTCTGCCATGCTGGCCTCAGCGAGCCGCAACTAGATCGCGGGCTCCG
>JBDUEH010000629.1:0-1931 GCA_040002555.1 Gemmatimonadales bacterium
AATTTGGATTCTTCGCCGTCGGGGATGTGGGTTATTCTGTTGTTGGGGGCCGAAAGTCTGCTGGCTACTTCCGCGGTTATCGGAATTCTACTGGCGCCTATTTGAGAATTAATGACGCCTTTATGTTCTAATACTGCTATTAAATCACCACATATAATGTCAATTTGTAGACTCTTCCCATCCGCCCAGATCTGCCCCTTCCGTCCATCCAGACTCAACCTCGGCGCCACCTTCAGGATGGCAGGCGCAAGCTGCTCGAGAGGATGAGCAACCGGATCGGTAATAGAGATGCAGATGTAAGTCATGGCATTTATCAGGGCGCAAATTATAGCCCGAATAGACACCGAAAACAAGACCCGGCTTTCTCCTCCGAATTCCTGAAACAATTCCTGTTCAAATGAATTTCGCGCTGCATCGCTGTTGGTGATCCTGAAAAAATCGAGCAGATCCTTCTCAATCTTCTTTCGAACGCGATCAAGTTCACAGAGAAGGGCGACATGATCGAAGTGTCGGTGGATTGCGAGGATGATTGGGTGGTCGCCAAAGTGCGCGACACAGGGTCGGGCATTGCACCCGACAAGCTCGACGCTGTGTTCGAGCCGTTCGTTCAGCTCAACCGCACGAAGACCAGCGGCAATGGCGGCACTGGCCTGGGTCTTTCGATCAGCCGCGATCTTGCCCGCCTGATGTCGGGCGATCTCTCTCTTACGAGCGAGCTGGGCGCCGGCTCGACTTTCTCGCTCCGTCTTCCGAGAGCAGCGGCCGTTTCTTGAACGTCCCTCGCCGGTCGGGAAGCGCCGGCTCCAACGCTGCGCGAAGATCATGCGCTGCCACCGGAACAGTGATCTCCACCTTGCGGTTCCAGCCGAGCGACTGCGCGTTCACCTTGATCTTGACTGATTCCGCTTCCGCAGGATCACCGAACGGCGTTCGTTTCCAGTCGTAACTCTCAGGAAGAATTCGGGAGACGAGTCTCAGGCTCGCCATCGATGTATGAGTCGTGAGCGCAACGAATGCCGTTCCACCTTCGCGGGCTGCGCGTGAGAGTCGCACCATCTCGGTTCCTGCTGGCTCCGATCCGGTGAGAACGATTATCCCGAATCCCCCGCACCGCAGAAGCTCCTCTGTTGCGCGAAGAGAGTTCCGGCGATTTGCCGGACGGACGAGGATCGGCCCTTCATCCCAGAACTGCCCCGTGATAGTGCCCAGGCCGTCTATCCAGGCCGCCCTCTCCCCGGTGGTGGCGGCTGCGTGGCAGGCGGCGCGGAGGATGGCGGTGGCACCGCCCTGCGGCATCCATACCGAGAGCCGTCCGCGCGGGAGTCCTCCCCCCGGCAAAATCGCATCGAGCAGCCCGATGCCTGTCGCGACAGGCTCTGCTGTGCGATGCGTAACCGGAATTGCGTCCGGAAATTTCTGCTCGAGCAGCGATCTGAGGAGGGCTGAGGAGGACAAGGTTCTTTGGGTTATGCCTGCCCTTAGTCTATACCGAAGAAACACCGAAAGCAAATAGTGCTCCCTGAGACGGCGCTCTCCCTAGATCAGGGCTAACGCGAGTTCCTCATTGGCAACGAGGAATCGAATGCGAGGTTGACCGACAGCATTTCGACCGCTAATCCATAGTTCCGTTTTCGTTTCTCTGTCGTTCCCCAAAAAACAACCGAAATGATCCCGCCCATGTTCCGTCGTATCTCTGTAGCCTCTGTGATCTCTGTGTCCAGAGCAGTTGCAGTTCTATCAATCGCAACGACTCTTCAAGCGCAATCGACGACAATCGATTCCACGTATTTCAACGGTCTCGACTGGCGCAGCATCGGCCCCAATCGCGGCGGACGATCGATTACCTCTTCCGGCAACTCGAGCCGGCCCAACGAGTACTATTTCGGCGCGACGGGCGGCGGACTCTGGAAGACCATCGACGGCGGCGTCTC
>JBDUEH010000630.1:0-1930 GCA_040002555.1 Gemmatimonadales bacterium
ACCGCCAGTATGTGATTTCGCGCGGCAGGATGCGTCAGGTGCTCAGTCTCTACACTGGCGTCGAGCCAGCCGAGATTCAATTCACGGTCGTCGGCGACGGAAAACCTGCCCTCTTCGATCAGACATCGCAGAAGATCTTCTTCAACAACACGCATTCCGGCGGACTGGGTCTGATTGCGGTGACGTCGGGGCGCGAAGTTGGAATCGACATGGAGCGCGTTCGCGACATCGAACGAGCGCTCCAGATATCGAGGCGCTTCTTTGCTCCGGCCGAGCACGCCGAACTCGATGCATTGCCCGCCGAGGAAATCATTCTTGCATTTCTGGCCATCTGGTGCCGGCGCGAAGCCGGGACGAAGGCGCGCGGCGCGAGTGTGTGGCGGGGACTTGGAAGCTGGAAAGGCTCGCGCATGGCGCGACGCCCCGGTGTTCAGGCAGATGACGACACTGAGTTCACCACCGCAATGCTGCCGATTGGACCCGACTATGTCGGCGCCGTTGTTGCAGCTGGATCAGGGTGGACCATCGCGATGAAAGGAGAGATGTGATGAACGTTCGATCATTGGGTTGGCTGGCTTTGGCGATGACGCTCAGTGCGTGCGCGGGCCACACTGCGGTTTCGACCGGCGACATCGATCCGGCCGAATCGACAGAAACTGCCGCGGCCGCGAGTCTGGGCATCGACGACATCAGCGCTGCCTCGCTGAACGCAACGCCGACCTCCGCTCAACTTGTCTCTTCAGCCGGACCATTCATCGCTCGCGCGCAGGTTCTCCTCGATCGTGCGCGATTTTCTGTTGGAGTGATCGACGGCCGGGCCGCGAAAAACACATCGCTCGCACTTCTGTGGTTCCAAAAAACTCAGAATCTTCCAACGACCTCAGCGCTCGACTCGCTGACCTACGATCGGCTGATGACGATTGCAGGATCTCGCCCGGTGGTGCACCAGGTAACCGTCGATGCAGCGATGCTCAATGGAACGATTCCCGTTTTGTCGCACAATGTGTACGAACAGGCGAAGATGAAATGTCTGTGCTACGCGTCGGTAACGGAGATGCTGGCCGAGCGTTATCACACGTCGCTCGAGATGATGCGGAAGCTGAATCCCGGTGTTGGATTTGCCGCGTTGCAACCGGGCGATGTGATCTGGGCGCCCGACGCCGAGATGTCTGCGCCCGCGCCGATCAAACGGATCGCGAGAATTCAGGTGGCGAAGAGCGGCAACTATGTTCACGCCTTCGCCGCCGATGGCACTCTCCTCTACCACTTCCCATCGACACTCGGCTCCAAGTACGATCCGTCACCGACAGGAAAATTTCACGTCATCGGAGTGGAGTACAATCCGAGTTTTCGTTACGATCCGACGCTCTTTTCGGACGTCCCTGACTCGAAGCCTGGTGCCCGCTTGCCCCCGGGTCCGAACTCACCGGTGGGATTGGTGTGGATCGCGCTCTCGAAGGAGCATATCGGTATTCATGGTACGCCAAACCCTGATACGATCGGAATGGCGAGCTCGCACGGGTGCGTGAGACTGACGAACTGGGACGCGTTGCTCCTCGCTCATGCGATCCCGGCGGGGACGCCGGTGGTGTTCACGACCTAAGCTACTGGTACAGCGAGTAAAGCAGGGGGCCCCCTCAGTGATTTGAAAACCACATTATCGATGCGCCAATAGTTGCGACGCTCATCGATGCTATCGCAACATTGTGGTGCCGTCGTGCATCCGCGAGTGAGCCGCTCTTCGCGTTGACCCCCATGTGCCCAGTCGCGACAAATCCCGCATCGGCGAGAAGCATGGCCAAAACGTGCGCAGTCCTTATTCCGCGATTTTCGGTGTTGTGTCTCTGGTCGTAGAGATTCCATAGACCTGTCGTGGTGTTGCTGACGAACAGCGCACCGATTCCGATTCCGGTATACAGATGCGCGCGAT
>JBDUEH010000631.1:0-1930 GCA_040002555.1 Gemmatimonadales bacterium
TTCACTCCGCGGCGAATCAACGGCCCGTGCAGTGTTCCTCCGGCTTCGTAGCTGCTCCACACATGCGCCATCGAGCCGCACACATACATCCGAGAGTCAGTTTCCCACTCGAAGAAGCTCTCGTTTTCGAAGAATCGGGAACGCGTTTCGATGAACTGATCGATGTTCATCACGTTCGGTACAGCGTGTCCGTCGGAGTCGCCCTCGAATGGAATCAGGCGTGCGTCGGGGAGGTACAACGTCTTCAAGCGGCTCCAGTCTCTCTGGACCCCCGCGTTTCCCGATATCAGCTCGTAGACAGCGTTGATGATTGCCTCTGGGGTGGAGACGTCCTCGAGCCGCGCGGGTATTTCGTTGGGTACGGTGTTCATCGCGCTTTTGCGGAGACGCCGAGGTAACCGATAAAGAGTCGGGTGAGCTCTTCGGCGATTTCCCTGGCTGAAGGAGTCTTAGTGCCTGGCCACCCCTCGCGGAAAAGCACTACTTCGCGGCAAATGCTGCGAACGGCGAGCAGGGCAAACCGTACGGCGCGCTCGGGATGAGGGTGTTGGATTTTCGTCCGCTTGAGAATGAGCTGGGCGATGCGCGGCAGGTTGACCTGGTTCAACTTTTCCAGACGGGCTTTCAATAACGGGTCGGTATGGGACCGAAGAACGAGCGCACGGCCTATGGCGCGCCGGCGCTGGTAAAGCTTCACCAGGGCGAGATGATGGCGGTTCATCGTTTCCTGGAGCGTGAGTCCGTCCCAGCGCTCAGGGCTGAGAGATTCGTCCACAAGAGTGACGAAGTCCGCGTCCATCCTTGCTTCCAGCTCACCGAGAAGGGAATCCTTGTCGCGAAACCGGGCGTAGAACGCGCCGATCGTGAGTCCGGCTCGGGCCGCGATCTCGCTGATAGTAGCGTCATCGAAGCTTTTCTCGCCCAGAATTTCTTCGGCCGCATCGAGCATGCGCTGGTAGCTCTCAGCGCTGCGTGCCTGCTGTGGCTTACGGGTAGTTGCCTGCATTCGGATAGGATGATGTCAGCGACGGGCCGCCGCAACGATAACGAAACATTTGACAAAATGATAGTCATGACTATCATAATAGTGGGCACGGTTTGCATAGAACGTCCATACGCGGGCAGAGTCTCGCCAATTCACTTACTCCATGCTTACACCAGTCTTCACGCTCGACGTCCTTCCCGGGAAGCTCGCTATCTGCCAGTTGAAGCCGCGGGCAGCGTTTCCGAAGTGGATCGACCGTGCGTCAACGTTCCTGAGCATCAACCGCACACCAACGGAGCTTTCGATAGTGGCTGACGAAGCTGTCGTTCCCGAGAGCGTTCGCGCCGAGCGTGGTTATCGCGCGCTGAGAGTGAAAGGACCGTTGCAGCTCGATATGGTCGGCGTGATGGCAGCACTATCTACGCCGCTCGCGATTGCTGGAGTGCCGGTGAGCGTAATCGCGACCTACGATACTGACTATCTCCTTGTTCACAAGAAGCACCTGAATCATGCCCGCTGGGCCCTCGAGACGGCCGGTCACACGGTGAACGACGAGTCTCAAGTGTCCAAAGCGGCTTCCTTCTAGACGTCCGCGGTTCCCGGTTAGCCAAGCGGAGGCAGGTAGACCTACCGTGCCGCGATGCGACGCAACGCCTGAACTGCCTGCACGGTTTCGGTCGATGGTAGAGCTCCTCGAAGAACCTGCGCGACCAGCTTGTCATCGCGATCGTAAAGGTCGTTCCCGAAGTACAGCTGACCTTCCTTGATATAAGCGGTGCCGTACGTGATGTAGACAGGGATCTTTTGGGGCACCTTCACCGAATTGTTGTCGGAGGGACTCTGCATTGCCGACTGCACCTTTGCCGCGTCCCATCCGAGCACCCACTCGGCGAGCTCGGTTGGCTTCTCGACGCGGATGCATCCGTGACTGAACGCGCGCACGTC
>JBDUEH010000632.1:0-1929 GCA_040002555.1 Gemmatimonadales bacterium
CGAACCGTGGTTACAACGCGCCGTATCTCGACTCGCAGCAAATACCCCACGGAACAGTACGACTTTCCGTGGGGCTTGAAGGCGCCGATGCCCTCATCGAGGACATCGACGCTTCATTGCGTAGCTGACCGCTATGGTTTGGTGCCGAGATAGTACGCGCTGAGCGCGGCCCTTCGCTCCGAAGTGGAAATGCCGGCGATGATTTTCTCCATCCACGGACGAAGCGCTGTCGATAGAGGCCGCGGTGGGTCGGTCTTCGCAACAATTGCCTCGACCGCTCCATCCGGCTCAATGACCGAAGCCTCGGCGTAAATCGCTTCCAGCACTTCTGGATTATTGAGGTACGCAACGGGAACAGCAGTGAGAAATGGTACGCGCGAATCGAGGCTGTCGAGTAAAGCGGCTCCGGCATGGATGAACCTGGCAGTTTCGCGCGCGTTGAGTGTGCTCGCAAAACCCTCCGCAAGGTATTGCGCGCAGATGTTACCGCGAGGCACTGAGGCAGCCTCCGCAAGCAAGGCTGGTATACCGCCGGACGCCAAAGCCCTGCGCGCGCGATTGTGGATGTTCGTGCCCGTGCGCCGCAGATACTCTCTGGTCATACCAGCGATCCATTCACTCTCTGAGGGGCCGATCGCAGTTGTGGACCCATTGAGAGTGAGCCCAGATGAATTGGAAGTCAGAGTGTATTCTCGCGTTCCATCGGGACCTTCGTTGTGCGCGATAAATCGGCCGTTGCCAGTGACAACCATGTTTTTTTCGTCAGCTCTGGCCACGACCTGTGCATTGAACTGGAGCCACGCTATGCAATCAACTCCCGTCCAGATCTCGCGGGTAACTCCGCCATTGAACGTGGCACCTGCACCCTGGATGTGAACTGCCGCGTCACGGTACGTGCGAGCCTGATGCCAATCCTTCGCTTGCCTACAGACGGTGGCATCCGACGACGCGGGTGCGAAATTCGCGACTGGAACGATCGAAGCAGTTACCAGCGCCGGGCGATTTGCACGCGCTGTTGCAGCGCGACCAACAGATTGTGTCACAACTGCCGGCGGCATTCCAACATCGCCGGCGCTTTCAAGATTTTGCGGCGCAGCTGCACCAACTAGAACAACAAGGCCAACTACACCGGCGACGACAATCAGCTTAGGCCGTGCACCCGAGCTTCGATCGATTGCAGGGTCGAGCAATGCTGCGACACGCGATCCAATTCCGGCGGAGTGGCCGAACATCACAGTTGCGAGCGGACTCGACTTCCAGGCCGCCATCGTGTCAGCGTGAGCCAGCAAGCATTGTCCATAGTCGCTCGCGCGCATCCCCTCGCGTAGCACCGCGTCATCACAGGCACGTTCACGATCGGCGGCCGCTGCCCGCGCGGCAACCCATACAATCGGATGCCACCAGTAAAGTGCGACGATCAGCTGGGTGACGAGAAGAGCTACTCCATCGGCACGCTTCGCGTGTGCAGCCTCGTGCATCAACGTCGCCTTCATCTGCGCTTCATCCCAGGAATCGGCATCTGACGGAAGGACGATCACCGGGTTTCGCAGGCCGTAAGTGAACGGAAGCTCTACGTCGGCCGAGAACCGAACAGGAACCCGTTCGATATTTGGTTGTCGGGTGAGATACGAATGCTTCACGACTCTTCGAGCGACGATGTGCGCACGAGCAAGTCGCCCAACGAGAATTAGAGTCCCAAGCGCCCAGACTATTGCGATAGCGATCGAAATGTCGTTTGAAGGCGCAAAGCTCTGAGCTGAGTCACCGAGCCCACGGTTTGACGCAGCGGGAGACACTGAATACGGCCGCTGAAAGTTGATGGCCGCGATGTCTGAACCAGGAGCCGGGATCTCCACGCGTGACGCCGGTTTCGACGATGCCTCGGCGCTCTTCCAAGGTACCACTCGCAGAGGTGGAGTGATTCGCGCA
>JBDUEH010000633.1:0-1929 GCA_040002555.1 Gemmatimonadales bacterium
CAGAATCCGGCGCGCGCTTCGGTTCTGCCCGAACGAGCTTCCGAATTTCCGCGGAATTAAGTTTCTCGATTCGCTTTCGGATTTCAGACAGCGGCAGGTGCTCGCTCTGAAGTCGTCTAATGAGATTCAGACGATCGACGTATTCAACGCTGTAATGCGCTCCCGGACCACGTGCCTCAGGAGTTGGCAGGAGCCCCTGCTGGATGTAATACCTGATCGTCCGCGGGCTGACTCTAGTCCTGGCACTGAGCTCGAGAAGATCGATCGATTCGGGCTCTGAAAGCTTCTGCATACGCGTAATATGACAGTTAACAGGTTAACTGTCAAGTCGCTAAGTCTGCAGGCGGCCAACATCTCGGCCGGAACATGACCTTTTAGCGGCGGTCTTTGTCCCCGAGCCCACCAGTGCACCACTCCATGGTAGCCCGCTGGCGGAAGTGCGTAGGAGCGGAGGATTTCACCCGTGATGTCGGGGAAGTCGTGCATTGGTCTATGGAGTCTGCGGTCGCGTAATTCGCTCCTTTAACCAATTCGCCAGCTCCACTTCCGAAATGTGCCCATCAGCGACGCCGAGCATTGTTGTGACAACGTCGGCCTCTGACGCTGAGAGATCACGACCGTTCAGCCCTAGAAATATCATCATCGCAAGAAACGAAATCCGCTTGTTGCCATCTCGATACGGATGACTCGTCGCAATCCCATACCCGTAGGTCGCAGCAAGAACAGGAAGATCTGACGCATTGTCATAACCCCACTTGTTCCGCGCGCGCGCTAATGCGGACTCAAGAACGTTCTCGTCGCGAATTCCCGCCAAACCCCCGTGCTCGCGCAATTGCTCCGAATGAACAGCATCGAGCGCTAGCCGGCTCACCCATCGCGGCTCGGCCACTTTCCTACTTTGCAAGTTCTCTTAGCGCGTTCCGATATTTTTTTGACGCTCGCGCAGCGATCGCGAGTTCTTCTTCGATCGATGGATTATACGGCGTGAGCAGAATGCCGCGATCGGTCTCGATAGCAAGCACAATGTCGCCAGCCGCAACATGCAGTCGATCAGCCATGTCCTTGGGAAGTGTTGCAGACACGGATCCGCCGGCCTGGCGCAACTTCAACTCTTTAATCATTCAAATCTCACGGAGGAAGATGGTAGCATAAATATGCTACTCCTCAATGTGAAAGTCTACCGGAGCTCTGCATCCACGAGCTCCGCCCCGCCGGCGGTACGCGCGAGCGTAACGAGCTCTTCGGGTTGAGTCTTCTTCTTGAGCTGGACGAAATAATCGATTGTAGCGAGCCCGTCCGTGTCGATTGTGACCGCCCCTTCGCGCCAGTCCTTGGCGAACTCTCCGAGAACCAGATCGAGTCCACGCCGCGTGCCGCTCACATCGCGCGTTCGAACCCGGAGACAGCTCTCGGGCCTGGCATCCGCTTTGGTGCTTTCGCCGCGGGCGCGCGTCAATGCTTTTTGTGCAACCCCCTCGAGTTGCTCGCGTGTCATGTTACGAAACACCTCGTTGTCCATCTGCGCGACGAAGGTACCGGTTTTCGCGAGATCCTTCGCACGCTTGAGGCGCTTTGCAGCGATGCTTCCCTCGAGCTCCACTGGTGCATTACCGAAGTCCGCGTACCAGAGCATCAGAACAGCGGCATTGAAAAGCATCGAGATGACGACAGCGACGGGAATGTCTACTGCGGCGGCAAGTCCCACACCGGTGGCCAGGAAGACATATACTGCATCCTTACTGTCATCGAGAGTGTTTCGAAAGCGCACAGCGGCAACGATTCCAGCAAGGCTGAAGGCGAGAGCAAGGCTGTTCTTTACCAGGATGACCACACCCGCGACTACCAGTGGCAGGATGACCAGGATCTGCACGACCGATTGCTGATATCCGCGCTTGGCCCGGGTGAGCTGATAGATCCACGCTACCGGCA
>JBDUEH010000634.1:0-1928 GCA_040002555.1 Gemmatimonadales bacterium
TCGGATTTGTAGACACCATCGCCCCACGACGAGCTGCGCTGGTTGTTCGATTCGCCGGTTCCGACCCAGACTATTTCTGGGTTCGATGGCGCGAGAGCGATGTCGCCGATTGACGCTGTGGACTGTTTGTCGAAAACGGGCTCCCATGTTGTGCCTGCATTCACTGATTTCCAGACTCCGCCCGATGCGGCCGCAGCGTAGAGCAGTGTGCCCATTCGCCCGGCTCTGTCCGGTCCGTCGGCGACGGCAAGGTCGACGACGCGTCCGCTGGCTACCGCCGGTCCAATGGGACGCCACGCAAATTCCTGAAGCATCGAGGAGTCGTAGGCCGCGGCACTTATCGCGATCTTCGGCGCCTGCTTTTCGGTAGACGCTTTGGATTTCTGCGCGTTCGCGGCAGTTGAGAAAACCATGACGGACGCAACGCCAAGCACGATCGGGCGAGTCACTGAGCGGGCAAGAGCTGTGTTCATTGATGAGGAACGGTTCGGGTGAGGTTTGTGCGGCTGAAATGTTAACATTCGGGATGGCTTCTTCGTGAGGTCGTGTCGCCTGATCCTCGTTCATCCGCGCTCGCCAACTCGCTGCAACGACGTGTTTGGGGCACGGATTGGACGGATGCAACGGATCAGGTACGGGAAAAGATTAAGGGTTTTGGTCTACCAAATCCTCTCCGTAGATTCCCCTTAACCAAAAAGCCAAACGCCTCTAGAATCCAAAAGGCGGTTCCGTCCCTGATCCGTTGCATCCGTCCAGTCCGTGCCCCAAGTAGTTTTGCATGTGCTCCGTGTCGACAGTAGCTCCGTAGCAATTGTTGGAATTCCCAGGCCCGAAATGACGTCAATCGCCCCGGCAAAACTTCCAAGATTCAAAACAAAGCCGACTCCAGAAGGTTTCCCCCCCGGTCCGACCACACGATATCCCGGACAGTTCCTCCGCGAGCTCGCCCGAAACCCACTCGCTTCAATGCTCGCGATGCAGCGCGAATACGGCGACATCGTTCATTACAAGATTGGCCCCCAGCATCTCTACCTGTTCAACGATCCGGATCTGATCAAGGATGTCCTGGTCACCAACCAAAAGAATTTCACAAAAAGCCGAGGACTCGAGCGTGCCCGCAAGCTCCTGGGCAACGGCCTCCTTACCAGCGAGGGCGATTTTCACCTTCGCCAGCGACGACTGGCGCAGCCGGCGTTCCATCGGCAGCGAATCGCATCATACGGCGACACGATGACTGCCTATGCTGCCCGCACACGATCCGGCTGGAAAGACGGCGCGACGGTGGACATGCATGTCGAGATGATGCGTCTGACCCTCGCCGTCGTCGCGAAAACTCTTTTTGATGCAGACGTGGACGCCGAGGCAGCAGACATTGGGTCTGCCCTGACTGTAGCGTTCGAGTCGTTCAACTTCGGGATCCTCCCGTTCACCGAGCTGCTCGAAAAGCTTCCGCTTCCGTACGTGCGTCGTTTCAACGCTGCCAGGGATACTCTCGATCGCACTATTTATAGAATGATCGCTGAACGGCGAGCGACGAACGACGATCGTGGAGATCTGTTGTCGATGCTGCTGATGGCGACGGATACGGAGGGGGATGGAAGCGGGATGAACGACGTTCAGCTTCGCGACGAAGCCATGACGATCTTTCTCGCCGGTCACGAGACGACAGCGAACGCCCTGACGTGGACATGGTTTCTGCTGTCGCAGCATCCAGATGTAGAAGCGCGACTGCACGCTGAGCTAGACGCGGCGCTCGCCGGGCGCAATGCCGGTTTCGACGATCTCTCTATTCTTCCGTATACTCGAATGGTGCTCGCAGAGTCGATGCGGCTCTGTCCGCCGGCGTGGGCAATAGGACGTCGCGCTATCAAATCATTCGAAGCGCGCGGCTTCACGATTCCCGAACGGTCGGTAGTGCTGATGAGCCA
>JBDUEH010000635.1:0-1918 GCA_040002555.1 Gemmatimonadales bacterium
TCAGCGCGTTGCCGCAGGAGCTCCAAACCCAGGCGGTGTACCGCGGGCCCGGATTCCCTGCGGGCGGTGGTAGCGACGATTTCGCTTTTGCGTGTTACGGCGTTCCCGCGTTTGGCCTTGGGGCCCTCAACTGGGACTATGGCAACTATACGTGGCACACCAACCGCGACACTTATGACAAGATTGTTTTCGACGATCTGAAGTCGAACGCGACACTCACCGCAATGCTCGCGTACGAGGCCTCAGAAGACCCGTCGTTCATCACCAGAGAGCGAGTCGACCTCGCCGCGGCAGCTGCGGCGGCGACGGCAGCTCAAGGGGCCGGGAGTGGGGCGCGCGGCCGGCGGGGCGGATTCCCGACCATCTGGCCCGACTGTGAAAAGGCGCCAAGAGAAACGAAGCCTCGCTTGAGATAGTCCTACTCCGGCGTCCAGACAGTGAGCCCGGTGTGGACGCCCTTCGCGAAAGTATTATGATAGAGCGTCGAGAAGTGACGAGGAGATCATGGGCTTTCGTGAGAGAACCGTAGTTGCGCTCTGCCTCGCGGCCTGCAGTGCCTGTGCAACCGCAGGATTCAAGCAAGTCTCCATCTCTGCCGGACAGGACGAGGGAGACTATCAGATCGCGGGTCACACCGTATTCGTTGTCCCCAATGCTCAGATGAGCGATACGGCTCTGGAATCGCGCATTCGGGGGTCGGTTGAGAAGTCATTGCTAAACCAGGGGTACGTCCTCGCCCCGCCCGCTAGAGCTGACCTCTACGTGATGGCATCATTCGGTGCAGTTGACAGATTCGCGCTTTCAACCCTTTCGTTCGTCGCTCCTGCGACCACCCGCACTGAGTCTGCTCCCAATGGTGCCACGCTCCGCAAAGTGTATCCCGAGCACATGGAGCATCCCGAGATTCTTTCGCTGAAGAACAGTCTTGCTGTTCTGATAAGCGCATCCGATGCGAATGTTTTTCGCGAGACAGGCCGGGTGAAAAGTCTTTGGAGGGCTGAAGCAAGCATTCCCGGAAAGGCGGAACTGCTTCGAGAGATGGTTCCGTACCTGCTCGCTCCAACGCTGAGATATTTCGGAAAGAGCAGCGGAGGCCTCAAGTCGGTCGACATATCCGACAAGGAAGCCAGGCACTGGCAGACAGCGAGGTAGTTTCGCGAAGGCGTTCGGTCTTGCTGCTTGGCGCGAGCGGTCTCGTCGGGCAGGAGTGCCTGCGGCTCCTTGTTGACGATGAGACGTGCTCGCGTGTTGTCGTGCTCGCGAGGCGACCGCTACAGCCACAGCAGAAGGTCCTCAAGGTCGAGGAGCACCTAATCGACTTCGCACAACTTGGATCGTGCGGTGTTTTTTTCGACGTCGATCAGGTGATCTGCGCTCTCGCGGCGTGCGCCACTATCTGGTTGTGAGTGCAGTCGGTGCAGATTCGGGGTCCCGGCTTTTCTAGAATCGTACAAAAGGCGAGATGGAGGATGCTCTCAAGTCGCTCGGATTTCGCAGTCTCACCATCGCCCAGCCGTCGGTTCTCAACGGCGAAAGCGCGGAGCCGAGATTGTCGGAGAAGATCGCATGGAAGCTGTCGTTCATGACGCCGGCGACTTATCGCCCTGTCCATGCAACGAGTGTCGCGCACGCATTGACGCATTTTGCGCGCGTTGACCAGCCGGGCCTCCTGGTGATTCCCAACCGCGACATCGAGCGACTGGGCAGAGAACTCAATTGAAGCTGGTCAATCGATCGACTAGTCAAAAAATATGGAGTCGGCCGCAACGTTGGCTCGTTAGCGGATAAGAAAACCGCCTCTCGGCATCAGCCGAGAGGCGGATTTTCTTTTGGTGAACTACTTGGTAGGCGTGATGCCGAACCCGGCGACGTGAACGTTGAGATTGTGATTGACGCGAATTCCAGCCACACCTGACGT
>JBDUEH010000636.1:0-1917 GCA_040002555.1 Gemmatimonadales bacterium
TCAACGTATCGCTTCAGCCCGCTCTCAAGCTGGACATCGAGCGCTACTCCAGATACGTCGCGCCCGTCGTAGAGGAAATGTTGAAGGCGATCTACATCGTCTGGCTGCTGCGCCGGAGCAAGGTGGGCTTTGTCGTTGATGCGGCGACCTACGGCTTCGCAGTCGGGACAGGGTTTGCATTCGTCGAGAACCTCGTCTCTCTGCAAATGCATCCGAATCTTACGATCTGGACATGGATCGTCCGGGGATTCGGAACGGCGCTGATGCACAGCGGCACGACGGCGATCTTTGCGATGATATCGCGGACGCTCCAGAATCGTTCACGGGTACTCCGACCTTCGCTGCTGCTGCCCGGGCTGGCGGCGGCCGCGGTGCTGCATTCGTTGTACAATCAGTTTCTGGTCTCGCCGTTGTTAGCCACAGCGCTCATCGTGTTGGTGTTCCCCTACATTGCCATGTTTCTTTTCCAGAAGAGCGAGCGTGAGACAAGGAGCTGGATCGGCACGGGCTTCGACACGGACCAGGAGTTGCTCCGTGTGATGCGTGCCGGGGAGGTCTCTGAGACGCCGGTGGGCCTTTACCTCAAGGGCCTCCGTGCGAGCTTTCAGCCGGAGATTATTGTTGACATGATGTGCCTGCTCCGATTGCGCGCCGAGCTCGGCATACGGGCCAAGGGAATGCTGCTGATGCGTGAGGCAGGCTTCGAAGCCGACCGCGATCCATCTCTTTCAGCGAAGCTCGAGGAAGTGCGCTACCTCGAGCGGAGCATCGGGCGAATCGGCATGCGAGCGCTCAAGCCGTTCGTCCATACGAGCACGCAAGACCTGTGGCAGCTAAACCTCCTCGACGGGACGCAGCGATGACCGAGTTGCCAGCAGCGCAAGCCACGGCAACGACATTGCGAATTCCCCCCCGGGTTCTTCTTGTCGGCAGAAGTTACCGGGATGGCGCAGCGCTGGTGGAGCAGCTGATAACCGAAGGATATCTAGTCATCTCGGAAGTCGAATCCGCTCGGGCCCTTTCTCGGCTGCGCTCCGCAAAATTCGAGTTTGTGCTGGTTGACATTGACGTTTCGGGCGCGGCTGGCCAGACGTTCATCGAAACGCTGCGTGGCGACGAACTGCTCGCGAGTCTGCCGGTGCTCGTGATCTCCGGGTTGGACGACATGGTCGCAATCGAGCGCTTTCTCGGATGCGGCGCCGACGACTACCTGCCGAGCGTCTTCGGCCCGGCGGTGTTGCGCCTGCGTGTTAACGCCGCGCTGGACAGACGGCGCATCCAGGACGGCGAATATCTACGTCGCGAAATGTCGGTGGCGCGGACGATTCAGCGTGATTTCCTGCCCGAGTCTCTCCCCGATGTTGGCGGCATGGAGCTACAGGCTGCGCTTCGCCCTGCGCGGGACGTTTCGGGCGACTTCTACGACTGCTTCCTTCTGTCGTCGGGCGAGGTAATCCTCGTAGTTGGGGACGTGTGCGACAAGGGCGTGGGCGCGGCGTTGTTCATGGCACTGTTCCGGAGCCTGATCCGCGCATCGGCTGACCCTGTTGGCGGCGGGGCGATCCATATGATCGGCGGGAGCCACACAATGGTTATGCAGGCGATACAATCTGCCTCGCCCGCTGACCTGTTGACGCGCGTTGCCAGTTTCACCAACGACTACATTGCGCGGCTGCACGGGCGCACGAACATGTTTGCAACGGTGTTTCTCGCTTCCCTCGAACCGTTCTCCGGTGAACTGGTCTATGTGAACGCTGGCCACGAGCCCGCGCTAGTCATTTCACCCGAAGGGGGAATTGAGGAGCTACGACCGACCGGGCCGGCGCTCGGAATGCTCCCCGATTCGCGTTTCACCGCGGTGACGCGCACTCTCGAGAAGGGTCATTCTCTTTTCGCCTTCACCGATGGATTGGTGGA
>JBDUEH010000637.1:0-1908 GCA_040002555.1 Gemmatimonadales bacterium
GCCTTGAAGAAACTTGTGGGCCGCCGTGACGCAGTGATCGCCGGTCTGTCTAAAGCCGATCCCGCCGTGCGAACGCCCATTGGAACCACGATGGATGAGTTAAATCAAAGTATTCCGGTGGCGTTGGGGCTCTGACGATGCCGTGCTTCGACGAGGCGGACCGCCTCAGCCAGAGCGAGAGAGCGCTCCTTTGCCAGCGGGCGACGAACTTCCACATGCTCCACCTGTGAAAGCACAAATCCAATCCGCTCGGCGAGATGCCGCAGTACCCACGCATTTCGCGCCGACGCATTTTGGATGTGATGAAAGGCGGCCTCCACTATCCGGTCATATGTGATCGTTCGGGCAACAACCCGAATGTTGCCATCCTCGTCCCGGTAATCCGCGGATGGAATTTCCCTTTTTGCGAACAGACAAAATGCGGCGGAAGTCCGGTCAAGGCAATTGACCGCGGTGAACGGATCGTTGATGCCTGGAGAAAGGGCGCGTACGCCGATTTCCGCCAACTGCAAGAATCCAAATTCAATGTCTTGCTCGGGGCTGCGGTCCGATCCGACGTAAATGCCTGAATAGAGATCGTCACAGTCCGCTTCTTCGAGCAAACCCGGCTCGAACACAATGATGGGCATGCCCGCGACGAGATAATCGCCGGGTTGAATCAGGATGTGAAAAACGCCATTCTTACGTATGGCGATCTTTGTCAGTCCGTGGTAGTCGATCTGCAACAGGTATCCCTGCTGACGTGCGCGGACGGTCTGGCCCTCGGACAAGTTATCTAAGGCAGGTAGTTCAGAGCGCTCATCATGCGTTCGCTGTACTCTCTCAGGACAGTTCCGGAGGAGAGTCGCATCAAGTTCCTTACCGACAGAATCGATCAGGCTGGAAACCTGAATTGACGCCGCCGTGTGATGGATGAAGAATATCAGGACCGCCAAACTTAAGCAGGCGAGGACGACTCCAAGGGTAACAGAGAGGTGAGGGACGTAGGTGTCTGAGTCGGTACCTCGAACCGTCCGCAAAACCAGCAAACAATAGAGAAACGTTGCAATAAACGTGCCGAGGACGATTTGATTGCCTGTATCGCGCCGGAAAGTCCGCAGGAGGCGTGGCCCAAACTGTGACGACGCGAGGGAAAACGCCGCGATCGTGATTGAGAACGTAGTGCCCGCCACGGTAATGATCGAACCGGCAATGGTTGAGAGGACGGCTCTGGCCCCCGCTGGACCGCCTGCATAGATCCAGCCTAATTTCGCCTCCACAGCGCCGCGTACAAACTCGTCCAGCTTTATTGAGCCAAATGCAAGCGCAATCGCACCCAGCGCCATAACACTGGGTATGAACCAGTAAGCGCTGCGGAGTGTGGACCAAAACGCAAGACTACGGGTGCGCAGAAATTTAACCTCTGTTTCCTCTGACGGTCCGCGGCATGCGCATGTCAGCCTTTGCGGATTCGAACCGCTTCCGGTGCGGAAGAATCGCCTTGGCGAATGGATTCGCCGTGATCGGCGCCGGAACCTGCTTCCACTTTTTTGTCGCCTTCTCGCGTCCCCGTCTGGTCGTGAAAGAGCAAAACGGTGTGAGGATATGGCATGTCGATATGGGCGGCATCCAGAGAAAGTTTGATGCCGGTGGCGACGCGATCACTTACATTCAGAACGTTTAGCTGCTCTGCTTTGACCCAAAAATAGACTGTGAAGTTGACACTTGATCCGCCGAGTTCGGTAAGGTACACCGCTGGACCTGGCTCTGAGAGGACACCTTCGGTCGTTTTCAATACGTGGTGGATTACCTCTCGGGCCTTCTCGACAGAGTCCGGGTATCCGATTCCCACTGAGAATTTGACCCGTCGATGTGGATAGGCGGTGAAAACGACGATTGGATTCACGTACACATCGCCGTTCGGCAGAA
>JBDUEH010000638.1:0-1904 GCA_040002555.1 Gemmatimonadales bacterium
GCGTCACAACGTACACACAGGTCAAATGTTACTCAACGCATACCGCGCCGTAACTTGTAATTCATTTCGCTCAGCCTGTCTCATTGCCGTCGCTGCATGCGCGACTGCCACCACACCCGCACCCGTTCCCGCTGTCGGGGAGCACGGCGAAACCATTGTCTACCTCGTTCGCCACGCCGAGAAATCGACCGAAAATCCGTCGAATCCAGACTTGAGCGCGAAGGGCTACGTCCGCGCAGACTCTCTCGCCAGCCAGCTAAAGGAAGCTGGAATCAACATCGTCATCACCACACACCTCAAGCGGACGATCGAGACCGCCCAGCCGCTGGCGCGCCAGCGCGGCATTACACCTGAAATAATCGGCATAACCGGATCGACCGCCGACCACGTAGACAGCGTTGCCGCAGCAGTGAGACGTCACATGGGCAGCCGGATTCTCGTCGTCGGTCACAGCAACACCGTCGGCAGAATCGCCGAGGCGCTTGGTGCTCCGCACATTGGAGATCTCTGCGACAATGAGTACTCAGACCTGATCATTCTCTCTATCCATCGCGCGTCGCCAGTGGGTTACTTGATTGACTCTTACGGCCCGTCCGATCCACCCGGAGACGGCACATGCACGCCGGTTCGGTCGAGAAAAGAAACGCCGTAATACGACGAAGCCACCGGCATCTCATCACGCCGGTGGCTCCGGAAACGAGGATTTCGCTAGAAGCCGAGCTTCAATCCTGCGCTGAGCGCGAAGTTGTTCGAGGTCTTGGCGTCGTAGTTGAGCGCCGTTGCTTCATTGACGTCGAACTTGCCGATGTAGTCCTTCGCCATGATGCGAAGTCCGATGTTCTGGGCAACCGGCAGGTCCGCACCGATTCCAGCGTTGAACGCGAGATTTGAAGCGCTGGAGTTCACGCCGGAGACCTGGACGTTGTACTTCATTCCACCAATGCCCGCCTGGACGAACGGAATGATCGAGCGTTGGCCTGACCTCACCGGTGCGCTGAACTGAAGTCCGGCATCGTAGAGCCAGACGTCACTCTTCCCGAAATCGTAGCCACCGATAATCGGGAGACCGACCCTAAGGCTCGGCTGCGAGTACGCGAGGTTGCCGACGATCGATATAGTCGATCCGATCGGGAGATTGACCTGGGCTCCGTACACCGGAGCTGACGCGGACGTGAGACTGGTTCCCAGCGGGCCGTCTGCGATGTGGCCGAAGACCATGTACCCGCCATAGGGCGTGATCGACGGAGCGGGTATTGTCTCCCTCGAGGGAAATCTTCTGGTAGATCTTTGGGCGCTTGCAGCGGTCGAAACGCCGACAAAGAGTGCGGCCGCCAAGACAAGGGCTTTCTTCATTGGGACACTCCCGGAATTCGTGATGTAATGCGCACGTAGGACGCATACCCAGGACCGGGAGTCTCAAGCGAGCTAAGTATTTGTCTTAATTGGGTTTGGCTCGTCGACCGCAGTTCACCACGGCGCGATTTGTCATCCGGAAAGGACGGGATTTTATCACAGATGAGAAAAAACATTATCACAGATGACACAGATGTTAAAAAGCAAAGGCACAGATGACGGCGAAAACGCGGGGATGAAAAAAGGGGAACGGCGGTATTTTCACCCGTCGTTCCCACTTTCTATCTCCCTCGTTCCGCCCTCATCTGTGCCTTCTTTTTCCCATCTGTGCCATCTGTGGCCAATCACCCAGAACCGAGGTATGGCAGGTTTCCACTTCTCACTTCACGTGATCCCGCCGCCGTCCCGAACGCCACACTGAGAGCGAAAGCGATCGCCGTACCGATTCCGACGATAGGAAGAATCCACACCGCGACCATGGCAAGGAGATATGCTCCGATACCCGCGATGACCGGCGTTGTCGCCTTGTGGGCGCCGTCCACGAAACGAAG
>JBDUEH010000639.1:0-1903 GCA_040002555.1 Gemmatimonadales bacterium
GTTTTCGGCGCATGGGGTCCTTCACGATGACGCGAGCGAAATGCTCGGGCGGAAAGCGCGGAATTCCCTGGAACTCGAGGTCGCCATCGTTGGAGAGCGTGTCGCCGATCCTGAGCACGCCGCGGTCCATCACGCCAATCACATCACCCGGCCACGCTTCCGCAATCGCCGTGCGCTCGCGCGCCATGAACTGTTGCGGAGCCGCAAGCCGCATTGGCTTGCCGCTGCGAACGTGATTTACCTGCATCCCCGCTTCGAATTTTCCCGAGCACACGCGCACGAACGCCACGCGATCTCTGTGCTTCGGATCCATGTTCGCCTGGATCTTGAAAACGAATCCTGTGAATGCTTCGTCGGTTGGCCGAATCGTCCCGATCGTCGACTCGCGAGGGAGGGGCGGCGGGGCGAGCTCGAGAAATTCCTTGAGAAACGGCTCGAGACCGAAGTTGGTGAGCGCACTGCCGAAGAACACCGGCGACAGCTCGCCTGCTAGAAGCTCCTCATGGTCGAAAGGATGCCCAGCCTCGTCGAGCAGAGTGATGTCGTGCACGAGCTGCTCGTGGGATGCGGGGCCTAAGAGGTCGTGCAGCTCCTTGCTGTCGATTGAGCCGACTTTGACCTCAGCGCGCGTAGCGCCGTGCTCTTCATCGCGCGAGAAGAGGTGAATGAGAGCGCGCCGGCGGTCGTAGACCCCGACGAAGATGCCGTCGCGGAAAATCGGCCAGGTGACCGGATGACACTTGATTCCGAGATCTGCCTCTACGTCGCTGACGAGCTTGAGCGGATCCTCTCCGGCGCGGTCGCACTTGTTGACGAACGTGAAGATGGGGATGCGCCGCTTCTTACAGACTTCGAAGAGCTGTCGCGTGCGCTCCTCGACGCCGCGCCGGTTGTCGAGCAGCATGACCGCGCTGTCGGCGGCGACGAGCGTCCGGTAGGTGTCTTCGGAAAAATCTTCGTGACCCGGAGTGTCGAGCAGGTTCACGTGGTAGCCGTCATACTCGAACTGCATCACGCTCGACGTGACGGAGATTCCGCGCTCCTGTTCCAGCTTCATCCAGTCGGACGTTGCATGACGCGCAGCTCGCCTCGCCTTTACCGAGCCGGCGAGGTGAATCGCGCCGCCGTAAAGGAGGAGTTTTTCGGTGAGGGTTGTCTTGCCGGCGTCCGGATGGCTGATGATCGCGAACGTGCGGCGAAGGCGGATTGCGTTTTCGAGGTCGGTCACTGTCTCAAGCGTTGGTGAAGATCGTACAGCATCCTAACGCATTCATACAGGTGACGGGAATATGGATGTTTGTAGCGCGTGCATGCGATTCACCCCACATTGCTGCTCCCCACAATCAAGAAGGCCCATGCTTTCGTACCATCGCGGAGCAGTTGTTCTTTCAGTTGCCGTGCTAACATCACTCGGCGCCTTGCCAAATCGCCCGGCGAATTCAGCGAAAGGAACAACGAATGCCTTGCCGGTGATCGAGGCTAATGACAACCGCAAACCTGCGGGTGTTCTCAAGAACGATACGCTGAGAATCAACCTCGTCGTACAAATGGCACGTTGGTATCCGGAAGCCAACGACGGACCGTTCGTCGATGTTGCCGCATTGGCCGAGGAGGGTCATGCGCCAACCGTTCCTGGTCCCCTGATTCGAGTGCCGACGGGGACGACAATCATCGCGACCGTCCGAAATTCTCTCACGGATTCCACCGCGTGGATGGAAGGAATGATGACGCGTCCGAGTCCCGAGGACAGTACAGCAATCAAACGTGGAGAAAGTCACACCTTCACCTTTGCTGCCGGCCAGCCTGGGACCTACCTGTATTCCGTCGAGCCGGGACACACGGACTGGAACACGCACGAACGAGAGCAAATGACCTCGGCGCTTATCGTCGATCCGGTGAACGG
>JBDUEH010000640.1:0-1903 GCA_040002555.1 Gemmatimonadales bacterium
GTGGCGGAGCTCGCGTGATCGCAGATGAAGTGATCGAACAGGTCCGCGAGGCAGCGGATATCGTCGCGATCATTGGCGAATACGTTCCGCTCAAGAAAACGGGCAGCGATTACCGCGGGCCATGCCCATTTCATCAGGGAACCCGGCGAAATTTCTCCGTAGTTCCAGCCAAGCGTCTCTACCACTGCTTTGTGTGCGGCGAGAGCGGGGACGTGTTCAAGTTCCTGACGAAGCGGCTCGGGGTTGAATGGCCGGAGGCCGTTCGCATGGTGGGCGAGAAAGCCGGCATCGATGTTCCGGAAACGCGAGTGCGCCGCGAAGGCCCGGATCCTCGCGAACCGATGTGGGAGCTTCAGGCAACGGCGGCTTCGTACTTTCAAAAAGTTCTGTGGGATGAGCCAATCGCAGCACAGGCGCGCGAATATCTCGCCGAGCGCGACATTACGCGCGCGATTGCAGACGATTTCGGGCTCGGCTTTGCTCCGCGCGAGATCGGCCTCATGCGCGGTTACATGAATTCCCTGGGCTTCGACGATCCGCGCCTGCTCGAAGGCGGTCTCCTTTCGAAGCAGGATCAGGACAGCGAGCCCCGACCGCGTTTCCGGGGACGGTTGATGTTCCCGATCCTTGACCAAATGGGACGTAATGTCGGGTTTGGGGGAAGAATTCTTGGGCCGGGTGAACCGAAGTATCTCAACTCCTCAGAGTCACCAATTTTCGGCAAAGGGAAAATTCTGTACGGATTGAGCCGGTCTCGAAATCAGATCCGCCGGAACGATCGAGCCCTGGTTGTCGAAGGATACTTCGACGCGATGCGTCTCATATCGTCAGGAATCGAAGAAGTCGTCGCACCGATGGGCACTGCAATGACGGAAGCGCAGGCAGGACTCCTGAAGAAATACAGTCGCAACGTGTACCTGCTTTACGACAGTGACGCCGCGGGACTCAAAGCCACATTCCGCGCCGGTGACGAGCTGCTGAGTCAGGGGTTTTCAGTTCGTGTCGTGACTCTTCCACCGGGTGAGGATCCGGACAGCTTCGTCCGCGCGCACGGTGCCGAAGGCATGGAAGCGCAGTTAACGAGCGCGATCGACATCTTCGACCGGAAGATTCAGATACTGGATCGCGCCGGCTGGTTTGGCGAGCTGCAGAAGAAGCGACGCGCTCTCGATCGCTTATTGCCCACGATACGCGCGACTTCGGATGAAATAATGCGCGACCTCTATATCGGTCGTGCGAATGAAGTCACCGGTGTTGCTCGCGACATTCTGCTGCGCGAGCTCACCGCCAGACAGGGCCACACCACTGCACCGCGGATAGTCGAGCGTGAGGCTCCAGCGCCTAGACCCGCCGTGTCAAATGTTCGGCCAATACAAGCAGTTGGCCTAAAATCACCGCGAGACAGTGCGACATCGGCTGAGCGTTCCCTCATCCTTACCGTCTTGCAACAGCGAACTTTCGTTACGGAGATCGCCGAGCAGATCGGTGCCGAAGATTTTCGCAACCGGGGCTTTCGATCGCTCTTTGAGGCATTGCTGCGAGCAGGCGAATCGGCAACTATCGCAGAAATCGTCGAGACCATCGACGAGGAAGCGACGGAGCTGCTCCAGCTGCTGCTGTCTCAAACCGACGAGGTCGTCGACGCTCGCAGAACGATCACCGATTCCATCGCAAAAATTCACGCGCGTGGTCTTCGAAGTCGGATCACCGAACTGGAACGATTGAAATCCGTTGCAAACGAGTCGGAGAAAATTGCGATCGACAAGGAGCTTGACCAGCTCCGGGCACAGAGCAAAGCGTTGGGTAGGGCGCCATATGGCGCGTTCACTAGGAACTAACACGGCACAGGGAGAGCAGAACATGCAGAGTGAAGTCGAAGCGTTGCTGGCACTTCAGGAAGACG
>JBDUEH010000641.1:0-1896 GCA_040002555.1 Gemmatimonadales bacterium
GCGGAAACTTTGAGCCCCTGCGTCAGCGCGTCTGAATAGTGGTCGAGATGGGCGTAGTAGTAAACGTACTTCTTCTCGTCGTCCGTCAGGTAGACAGTGACTCCGCCGAGCGTGTTCTGCGACATCCTGGCGACTTCGCCGGATATGGCTGCAACGACTGGGGTTCCGCGTGGTGCGAGGATGTCAGTTGCGCGATGAGTGCGTCCGCCATCTCTCGATTCATTGAAGGTATCTCTGAGTTGCGCTGGTGTGACAGCGTCAACCGGGACCATGAGTTGGTGGACGAGAAAGTAGGACTCGTCTTCGTCGGAGATCGATTCGGGGACGAGCTGGCCTTCACTACGATCAGGTGCCGGCGCTGTTACCGGCTGCTGAACTGTGCAACCGGCGATCAGCAGAGTTGCGAGGGCGAGAGTCATGCGCCTCATCGGACTCAAGATATGGTCGTCACGCTTTTGACGTGTCACTTCTTCTCTCAACGGCGCGGGGCACGGGTTTGACGGATGCAACTGATCAGGGACGGAAGGTCGGGTGTCGGGTTCGGCATGGTCTCGAATCTGTCTTGGGGGCACTACAGGAGTTCGGTCGAACAAACCCATAAGTCATTCTGTAGCTCCCATTAATCACTTTCCGTAGTTCCCTGTCTTCGTTTCCGTAGTCCCGTCTCTGATCAGTCACATCCGTGAAATCCGTGCCCCGAGCAGTTTGAGAAAACGAGCTAACTCGCCGGATACGCAATCTTGCCTTGCGATAAACGACGACCTCCCGCAGTCTATCCCCACTCATGACTGACGTCGCCGAAAGACTCAAATCGTCCCTCTCCGACCGTTATCGCATCGAGCGTGAGCTTGGCTCGGGCGGTATGGCCACGGTTTACCTGGCCGAGGATCTCAAGCATCACCGAAATGTGGCGATCAAAGTTCTGCGCGAGGACATCGCTGCGTCGATTGGTGCCGCGCGTTTTCTTCGCGAAATCGAGATCGCTGCGCAACTCCAGCATCCCAACATTTTAACCCTCCTCGATTCGGGTACAGCCGACGGGTTTCTGTTCTATGTAATGCCGTACGTGTCGGGCCAGTCGCTTCGCGAGCGCCTCTCGCGCGAAGGGGAGCTGCCGATCCACGAAGCGATGAGGCTGCTCGCGGAAGTTGTCGATGCGTTGTCGGACGCACACGAGCATGGAGTAGTTCATCGCGACATCAAGCCCGACAATGTGATGCTGTCGGGTCGTCATGCGCTCGTCGCGGATTTCGGAGTCGCAAAAGCTGTTAGCGATGCTTCGTCGGGCGGCGCGGGCGTAACCAGCGTCGGTCTCGCGGTGGGCACTCCTGCGTACATGTCACCAGAGCAGGCGGCCGCTGATCCTACCATCGATCACCGAAGCGACATCTACTCCGTTGGGGTGATGGCGTACGAGATGCTCACCGGACGTACTCCGTTCGCCGGTTCAACCTCGCAGCAGATTCTGGCAGCGCAGGTAACCCAGACGCCGGATCCTCTTTCACGCTATCGTCCGGGAGTTCCACCGGCGCTCGAAGCGGTCATCATGCGATGCCTGGAAAAGCGGCCGTCGGATCGCTGGCAAAGTGCGTCTCAGCTGCACGCTGCTCTGGAGCCGTTCGCGACCGCATCGTCCGGAATTACTCCGACCGACACACCACCTCATGTAGGAAAGTCAGCAGGCTTTCCAAAATGGATTGGTGGCGCCGTTGCAGCGGTGATTCTCATCGCCGCCGTCGGCTGGTTCGCATTCGGAAAGCCACGACCGAGCACAACCGATGCGCCGAGCTCCATCGCCGTTATTCCGTTCGAGAATCTCAGCAACGACACGAGCATGGTTTACTTCGCCGATGGAATGGCGGACGAGATGGCGACCGCGCTCTCGAGCATTCCCGG
>JBDUEH010000642.1:0-1896 GCA_040002555.1 Gemmatimonadales bacterium
AACAGTGGAACGATGTTGGCCTGCTGAAGCTGCGCCGCCATCTGGATTTCGCGCTCGAACCGTTCCGCGCTGACGCCCGCTGCCAGGTCCGGAGACAAAACCTTGACGACAACTTTGCGGTTGAGCCGGTTTTCGGTTGCGAGAAACACTCTCGACATTCCGCCACCACCGAGCTCGCGGTCTATCGTATAAGCCGTACCCAGCGACGCCTGCAGTTGTTCACGCAGTTCTGACACGCAATCCTGGACAGGGGACAATAGAATGGCCGTAAGGTAGGAGCGACCCCTACCGCGAGCCAGTCCCAGTCACGCGTGAATCCTGATCGACTGGAAGATTGGCCGGCTGACCGCGCATGCCGGACATGGGTTCGAACCACTGGCGTTTTCAATGGACTCGCGACAACGTAGCCGCATGCCTCGAACTCTCTGGAACGAAAACGATCGGCGTGATCTGCTTGCCAGGGTCGATAAGTTGCGCCCCGACATGAATCCGGCCTGGGGAAAGATGAACGCGACCCAGATGATGACTCATCTCACGGAATGGATGAGGCTGGCGACAGGCGAGCTCGCAGCGGCGCCGAGGCGAAAGCCCATGCGTTTTCCCGTGGTGAAACAGTTGATCATCTACCTGATGCCGTGGCCCAAGGGAGTTCCCACTGCACCAGAGCTGCTTTCCCGAGAAACTTCCGGATGGGACAATGAGCGCTCGGATTTCATCAAGCGCCTCAAGTCATTCGACAAGCTGAAAGGCAAAACCGACTGGCCCCTCCATCCTGCTTTCGGCCGCCTCTCGGCCGCCGAGTGGGGTGTGCTCGGTTACAAGCACACCAACCATCATCTCACGCAGTTCAGGGTTTAGAAAAAACCCTACTTCGTGACACTAAGGCCGCAGTAAGCGTTGGCACGCTTAGCCGCCGCGAGGTGTTCGGGCCTCCGAAGCGGCGCGATAGCAGCCATCATCGCTTTTCGGTCTGTCCCTTGCTGCACGTCGTATGAAAAATTTGCGTCGCGGGCGAGAAGAGCGACATCACTCGAAAGGGAGAGCGGAGCAGTTTTCACGAGAGTTGCATTCAGTGCCTTCTGATCGGCGAAGTATTTCTTCTTGGTGGCCGGATCGGTGATGCCACTGGCCGATCTCGTGTATGCTGTCATCAGATCGAACTGCTTGATCATGGTCTTGCAGAATGGCTCACCTGCGTGGATGCCGCTCACATTCAGTTTGCTCTGCGCAGAGGCAGCCTGAACAGGAAGCAGTACGAGCGCGGCGACAATCGAGGCGCGACGGAGCGTATTCAGCATTGCAATCCCCTTGGAAATAATCGCTCAACTTGCCACCGTGGCGTCGGGTGCGAAAGTGACGTTAGTGCACCGACGTCGCGTATTTTGTCTCGACTTCCCGAAGAACACGCTGAAACCGCGGCTCGTTCCTCAACGCGTCAAATTTCAAATCAGATTTGAGGAATACAAGGTAGACCGAGTGTTCGCGCAGGCCTTCCTCGATGTAGTTGAGCGCAAGCGGTTTGTCTCCGGCCGCGGTTGCAGCGATGGCCATTGCGAGCGGGTCGAGATAACGCTCCTTCGCCCGCGCCTCCATGCGGTTCAAGATCGACCGAGCTTTGTCGGGCTTCCCTGCCAGAGCCTCGGCCCATGCGAGGGAACCAGCCCCATCACCCGTGTTAGCGTCGATCACATCAGGGAACTGAGAAAACGCCTCGTCGAACTTGCCCTGGGCCGCCAACGCGACCCCAAAGTCGGAACGGGCAAACAGGTTCGACGGATTCTCTGCCACTACCTTACGAAGCTCCGTTTCTGCCTCGGCGAATCTACGCAGGAAGATCAGCAGGCTTCCGACACGAGCATTGATGATGGGCGAGAGAGGGTCAAGCGAGCGCGCTCT
>JBDUEH010000643.1:0-1896 GCA_040002555.1 Gemmatimonadales bacterium
CAGTTCATCGGCTGCAACACCTACGGTCAGGTCGCCAGGGTGGACGGACAATTTAGTGGATTTCACAACTGCACCGCAGTGATTTGCATAATTCCAGGGTGAGGAATGACCAACACGCGCATTCTGCAGCTGATGACAGCACTGGCCCGTGACTCCGAGATGCGCCGCCGCGCATCATTCGAGCTCGCTCGGCATTTAGAAGCAGACGATCTCCTCGTCCTCACTTTCGAAAAAGTACACTCCACGTATCTTCCGCCCTGCGGCTTTCCACAGACTCTTTACCAGAGCCGCCGGTGGAGAGCGTTTACGCAGGAAACAACCGCAAACTCGTTTGCCACCGCTCGTTTGGTCTATCCGACGGCCGATCAGGAGCGAACCGCCCGGGGGTGGGCCGCTTCCGATGGAGGTATTCTAGTCTTGTTCGATGGGGCTCCAAATGAGGCGCAGGTGCCAGAGGTCCTGTGTCTTCTTCCATTGCTTACCCCGACATTTGAAAAAGAGCACCGCATCATCACTTCGGCAGCAAATGCGAGACTCTCTGCGCAAGCAGCCCAGCAAGCCCGTGAGCTGGCCGAATCCTTAGATTCAGTGCGGAGGCAACTTCAAGCTACTGTAATATTGCGAGAGCAGGATATTGCTGAGCGAGAACGGGTCGAAAAAGAGCTCGAACGGTCAAATACTGAACTGCAGCGAGTAAACGATGATTTGAATCAATTTACTTTCGCGGCCACCCACGATGTTCGCGAGCCCCTGCGGATGATGACTATTTACGTCCAGCTCCTTCAGAAGGAACTCGCAGGAAAACTTTCCGAGACGGCGACCGAATGTATCCAAAACGTCGCCATCGGGGGGGAACGAATTTCTCGACTCATCGACGGACTCCTGCAGTTCACCCGCCTCGGAGGAATGGCTGAAATCAAACCAGTCCCGGTAGACGCCACACTGGCGGTCAGAGAAGCCGTAGGCGACCTGCAGATGAGCGTTACTGAAAACCACGCAAAACTGACCGTCCACGAGCTTCCGATTGTCATGGCTGACCCGCTGCACCTGAGGCAGGTTTTTCAGAATCTGATCGCAAACTCGATGAAGTATCGTCACTCGGAGTTAGATCCAGAGATTCAGATCTCTGCGAAGCAAGACGGCGACTTTTGGCAGTTTTGCGTTCAGGATAACGGCATCGGTGTTGCCTCCCAGCATCATGATCAGATCTTTCTCCCATTCAAACGCCTTCACGGCTCAGATATCGCCGGTGCCGGTATCGGCCTCGCAACTTGCAAGCGTGTGATTGAGCGGTATGGAGGGAGAATTTGGATTGAATCCGAAGAGAACCGCGGGGCGATCTTTTACTTTTCACTCCCTGCAGAGAAGGCAGACCCTCATGCCAACTCCTAACAACACCTATCGGTTGTGCTAACGGACGGCGAGAATGCCCTTCAATATTTAGACAAGTTGGATTCGTTTCCTATTCCCGACCTCATGTCTTGTAGATCAACATGCAAAAACGGGACGGACTCGCGGTTCTCGTTCGATACAGAATGAATCTGTCGCTCTTTCAGGTCCCAGTTCTTCCATCCTCCGATGCACCAAGCGACAAACATCGAGCAAAAATCATCGGGGTAGGTGCTTTTCTACAAAAGCCACTTCTGCTTGAGGATTTTCTTGCGTTCGGAGAGAAGCTGAAAGCTGTCCTCGCAACGCCGTCACCTACACGGGCCTTGTAGCTCACTAAACCTTAATTAGCCGGCCGCCTCAGCCGGGCCATCATGGTGGATTCTTCCGGCCAGGTTTCGGAGCAGTCAGCCTATACAGCTATCACTGGACCGATGGCTTCGGAACCTTCGCCCATTCCGACGATGCAACCTTCGACCCCAACAATCACTCCAACCAAAAGTTCGA
>JBDUEH010000644.1:0-1892 GCA_040002555.1 Gemmatimonadales bacterium
GTCTGCGATTGAAGAACGTCTGCAATCGTTGCGAGCCCGACTTTGTTGCGCTGTTGCGCCGAGGTCAGATTGGCCTGCGCCTCGGCGATCGCCGAACGCTCGGCGGACAGAAGAGCGGCCGTTGCCGAGTAGGAGAAGAACGCTGTCTCTGCCTGAAGCACGATGTTCTGGATCGTAGCATTGTGGCTGAGATCTGCCGCGAAAAGGTTTTCCCGCGCTGCTTCGATGGACCCCGACCGCCCGCCAAAATCGAGCAACAGGAAGTTCAGCGAAATCGCCGGAGAGTAGATCGTGCGATCGCTCGTCGTGCGGCCCTGCGACGCGGGCGAGTGCGATCGTGTTACATCGGAGGTCGCGTTGATCGTCGGGAAGTATTGGCCGCGCGTTGATCCGAGGACATTGGCAGCGACGCGGGCCTGAGCCCACGAGGCGCGAGTTGCCGGGTTGTTTCGGAGCGCCAGATCTACAACGTCGCCAAGCGTGAGCTGGTTGATGCGCTGGGCGAGATCAGAGGGCACGGCCGCTGATCCCGATTTCTCTACCGGCACTTCGCGCTTGAGTACCTGCGGAGGAGCCGTCCATGGAACGTGGGACGAAGGCGCGACAGCAGGAACGCCGTCTACCTGGGAGAGACTAGTGGCGCAAGCAATACCAGCAACCGATATGAGCGAGGCCATACCGGACTTCATGAGTCGGTGCTTGATACGGATTAAGCTGCTTGAGTTCATCCCCAAATACGTTCCGAAAGGCCGTTCTGTTGGATATCCGCCCCCACAAAAAACCCCGGATTCGTCGAGTCCGGGGCATGCCGCTCTCCGCGGCCCAGCGCAGACAAGCCGGGGTTTTTACCTTACCGGCGTATCAGAAAAAAGTAGCCCGCCGCAAGCACAAGGACTACCAGAAGAAGCAGTGCTGTGGGGCCAATCTTTTTTCTTACCGTGCTTGTGGGGGTAAAAGCCAGGATGGGGTTGGTGATGGTGTCCCGCTTGGTCATCGCGTCGGGATCGTGCCCTGCCGGGCTGGCGAGATCGACGACCGATACTCCGAGTGGCAGCCGGCCGCGTCGAAATGTCAGCTCCGCAGATCCTACTTCGATTCGGTCGCCCTCGGTCAGCTTCTCGGGCGCGACGACTGGCGCGCCATTGAGCTTCGTTCCTGTGGGACCACTGGCATGAAGCACGTAACCATCGCCTTCGGATCGGACTTCTGCATGCGCGCGGGACACCGATGGCTCGCGAATTACGATTCTGCTCAAAGCGTCGCGTCCGATTGAAAAAGCGTCAGTCGTCAGCGGATATGCACGACGCTCGAACTCGTAGACCAGATAGCTTTGCGCCTGGTTTGGATCTTCGCTCATCCTTTCCATGTAAAGAGACTAATGCCAGATTCCCTCAAATACGTGATTCTGATGCATTAATTGAACCCCCCGACGGAGGATTTCAATGGCTACGAAACTCGACAAGGTCCTGAAACGCGAAATCGAACTCGATGGGCAGTCGTACATCGCGTCCATCTCACCTGAAGGGATCAAGGTTACCAAGAAGGGCTTCAGGAAAGGGAGTGAGATCTCATGGCGCTCCATCATCAGTGGAGATGCGCAGCTAAACGAGGACCTTAACAACTCGATAGCGGCGGGTAGCTCGGGAGAGTAGCTCTCCCGCCTGGCCTAAGCGTAGTTCGAAGAGGCGGCTGGGGGGGATCAGGATTTCGGTGGGTTCACGGACGGCATCTGCATACCGGGCATCGATGAGTCGGTCGGCATTTGCATTGCCGTCGCTGGGACGTCTGACAGGTGCTCCTGTATAACGACCCAGTGGCCTCCGCGATTCACGAAGAGGGCAGTCCACGCGCCTCCGATGACGTGCGGCATGCCGCGAGGGTTGATGTGCGGA
>JBDUEH010000645.1:0-1890 GCA_040002555.1 Gemmatimonadales bacterium
CGACAACGGCCCCTCCGGCGATGAACTTCCACCGGCGTCGCCGGCGTTCGCTCCAATCAGGCGCCGCGCGAAGAAGCGCGTATGCCTCTTCCTGTTCCTCGCCGATGGCGATAAGCCCCGCGCGCAGGTCGTCGTGGCTAAAGCCCTGTGAAGCCAGCTCTCGCAAGCCGGCCACCGCAGACATCACAAGCGCAATAGCCGCGGCAATAATCATCGTGAAAAGGATCATCTGGTCCCCGTCACCACGCACAGCATTCATCACCGTCGGCGCCAGGAACGCCAGCATTAACGCGTTTCGAATCAGCTGGTTCGACTTAACTGTGAAGAGCCGAATTTGCGACGGAATCTCCCGACGCGAAGCTCGCAGCGGATCGAGATGCTCGGCCAGCTCTTCGCCGGTTTGGAATCTTCGCACCGGGTCCTTTTCGAGTAGCCGGTCGACAGCACTGGAGAGGGAAGCAGGAAGCTCGGGGCGCAGCGAGCCGATCGCAGGTGCCGGCTTCGTTATGTGCGCGGCGAGATAGCCCTGCGTGGATGTTGCTTCAAACGGAAAACGTCCCGTGAGTGCGTAGAATGCCACGATACCCAGTGAATACAGGTCACTACGGCCATCTACCGTTTCGCCGGTTGCCTGCTCTGGACTCATGAACTGCGGCGTTCCAATTAGCTCGCCGACCATCGTGAGGCCGCTCGTGTTTTCCTGCTGTCGCGAAATTCCGAAATCGGTGATCATCGCGCGACCGGAGCCGCGGTCCATGAGAATGTTGTCGGGCTTCACATCGCGGTGGATGATGCCGCGTCCGTGCGCGTACGACAAAGCCCACGCAGCTTCCTGGAGAAGTCGAACGGCTTCGCCGACTGGAAGTGGTCCTGCTCTCTGGACTCGCTTGCTCAGCGTCTCGCCGTCTACATAACCCATGACGAAACAGAGAACCTTGTCTCGCTCCTCGACGGCATGAACGGGAACGATGTTGGGATGCGAGAATGATGCGGCGGTGCGGGTTTCCTGGAGAAAACGCGCGCGCAACTCAGGGCGCGCTGCAAGCTCCGGCGGCAGAAACTTGATCGCAACCGGGCGGTCGAGCTGGACGTCGCGAGCGAGATACACTGCGCCCATTCCGCCGCGGCCGAGTTCCTTCTCGAGGATGTAGTGAGGAGCAAGTGCGTCCCGAACTTCTTCCTCGGGAATCATCGACGCTTGTTCGTTCATCTGCGATTCGTGGGTGGGGCGATCATTGATTCAAAACTGTGCTATTGGCTTAGGGTTAGCGAACAGAATTTCTGGCGACCTCAACCCCTGCGGCGAAACTCCTCTGGCAGGGGAGACCATCGCGACTGGCCCTCGAACGACTTCCAGGGTTTGTAGTCATGCTTCGCTCGGAATTCGGTGTATCGGCGGCGGAGCGCGTTGATTCTCTCGTCTGACGATACGATCGACCGATGAGGTGATTCGAGCAACATGCGCTCGACTTTCCAGACGTTGCCGGTTGCCAGTCGCCACTTATAAGGATCGAGCGAGCGAAGGTCGAACACTTCGTATCCGGTGATGCGGCCGGTGTAGTCGATGTAGCCCTCGACATAACTCAGCGCGAGATCTCGCGCTGTTCTGAACAAGGGCTTTCGTCCGTGGAGCCCCGGATCGCGCGACCGTGCGATCGACCCCCAGCCAGTCGGTGTCTTGTAGATAAACAGAACGTGGTCGAGAAGATCGACCGACTCGAAGCCAAGTATGAGAGGAGGATAGCCGTGCTGCTCGAGAATTACCGCCGCGGACAACGCCGCTTCGAGACAATGCGCGGTTCCGGTGCGGACAACTCCGCGAAAGGTCCGCATCGTGTCGCCGCCCTTTTCGTTGTTGTAGGGAAGCGAGTTGAGCCACCGCTGCACAGC
>JBDUEH010000646.1:0-1888 GCA_040002555.1 Gemmatimonadales bacterium
TATTCCCGATTCTTGCTGAAAGACAAACGAGCTAACTTCCCTGCATGTCAAAGCTATCACCGTATCGCTCGCTTCCCCCAGAACGCCGAGTTGCGCTCGTCACTCACGTGATGAAGTCGAGCAAGGAAGGCCGGGATCAGTTCATCCAGCGTCTCGTTCAGCGCGGCGGAGGTTTTCGCGCAGTCACTCTGAAAACGTGGCCGATCGACAAGCTCGCGAAAGAGATCGTCCGCATGAAAGCAGAGACGTCTAATGACGAGCTCGATTTACTTCAGATGCTTTATGTGGACCTCGAGCCGGGAATTCAGACGACCTTTCTCGACGCGGCTGGTGTGAAGCACGAAAACGGCAAGATGCCCGATGACCTCGGGGTGCCTTACACCGACACCGACGGTGTCCTCAAGGGAATCGCCGCGGTTCGGGAAAAGCACGGAGCCGACGGCGATCACTATCTCGAGACCATCGCTCGATACAGCCACGATGGTTGGCCGGGAATTAACGAAGCGCTAGGTAAGGCAGCGGAGTAGAATCCCCCCGGCGATCACGATGCAGTGATCGCCGACCCAATTCCGGCAGCACGTCCGGTTGCCCACGCCCAGGCGAAGTTGTAACCCCCGATTGGGCCAAATGCATCGAGAACTTCGCCGCAAATGAACAAGCCGGGGTGCCGTTTGCTCTCCATCGTTCGCGGATTCACTTCGCTTAACGCCACGCCACCGCCGGTGACCTCCGCCTTCTTGTAGCCTTCGTCCCCAGACCACGGCAGGTCGCCGCGAACGAGCATATCCATGAGATTGAGTCGCTCGTCGCGTCGGAGCTCGGAAAGCAACCGTTCCGGATTTACTCCCGACTTGGCGAGCAGAACCGAGACGAGCCGATCGGGAAGCTGCGAGCGAAGTGCGGCCATTACCGTCCGCGGACCCCTGGGCTTGAAGGCTTCCTCCCATTCCTTGTCGCCAAGAGCGGTCCAACGAACCGAGACTTTCGCCGGCGCGGTGTGATCGAGTCGCGATCGAACTGCGACGTGGGAAATGTTCAGCACGGACGGTCCGCTGTATCCGTGGTGAGTAAAGAGAAATCCACCCGATGCAGTCGCAGTTCTCCCCGGCGAGCGTGCAGTGAGAGTAAGCGGGAATGAGATTCCGCTCAACGCGCCGAACGAAGCTTCATTCGACGTCAGCGGAGTAAGCGCCGCGTAGGTCGGGTTCATCGTGTGTCCTAGCTTTTCGAGAACGCGCAGGCCTGTTCCGTCACTGCCCGTGTTCGGAACAGAAAGTCCGCCGGTGGCGACTACGACTGCGTCCGCAAGGGTCGGTGTGCCGTTCTCGAGCTCGATACTCCACTCATCACCAACAGGCGCAAAGTCCACAACGGTCGTGTCGTACAAGATCGTGACGCCCTTGGCTCCCGCGCGCGACAAGAGACCATCGCGCACATCGCGCGCCTTGTGAGAAGCTGGAAAGCGTTTCCCGAGCTCAGGTTCATCGACGAGTGGAATTCCGAGATCGGTCTCGAAGAATGCGACCTGCTCGTGGAGCGGCCACGAGCGCAACATTTTTCGTAGCAGATTCGGCGACGAATCGGTGACGAATCGAGTCTCGTCGAGGTCTATCGGGAGAACGTTGCAGCGTCCGCCGCCGCTGATGAGGATCTTCCTGCCGCCATCTCGCGTTCGTTCTATCAACACCACCTCGGCCCCGGACGCAGCCGCAAAGATCGCGGCCATGGATCCAGCCGCGCCGGCGCCGATAACCGCTACTCGCTTCACCTAGGTTTGCAGCCCAATGTCAGCGCAGTGCTTTTTTTGACGACGACCATACCAGCGTTGCCTGGTCGAGATGCCGGTGCTCGTGGCGATCGAGAATGACGAACGCGGAATAGCAGTTAT
>JBDUEH010000647.1:0-1888 GCA_040002555.1 Gemmatimonadales bacterium
TTCCGTTGATGAGCGAAGGATTTTTTCGCTCTTCCGGGGTCATCGACAGGATCATTGCTTCGATGTGCTTCATGCGCTTTGGATCGATCTTGGCCTGACTCAGCGCCTTCGCGTTGACGCCCGGAATCATCTTCAACACACCCTCGAGGGGGCCCATCTTCTCGATCTGCTTCATCGACTTCAGGAAGTCGGTCAAGTCCATCCCTTCTTTCTTGAGCTTCTTCTGGAGACGCTTGGCTTCGGTCTCGTCGAACGCGGCCTGAGCTTTCTCGACGAGAGAAACGACGTCTCCCATCTGAAGAATTCGCCCGGCCATACGGTCGGGATGGAATTCTTCGAGGGCATCGAGCTTCTCACCGACACCGATGTACTTGATCGGCTTCTTGAGAACTCCGTAGATCGAAAGCGCCGCACCACCGCGAGCATCGCCGTCCATCTTCGTAAGAATCACACCGGTGACGCCAAGCGCGTTGTCGAAGCCCTGTGCAATCTTGACCGCTTCCTGACCCGTCATTCCGTCGGCGACGAACAGGATCTCGGTTGGCCTGATGGCGTCCTTGAGACGGCGAAGCTCGTCCATCATGTCTTCGTCGATCTGCAAACGACCGGCAGTATCGACAATGACAACGCGATCGCGATCGCGCTTTGACTGTTCGATGCCGGCCTTAGCGATTTTCACGACATCCTTCGTCGTGCGATCGGCGTATACCGGAATGTCGATTTGCTTGCCGAGAGTTTCGAGCTGATCGATGGCGGCCGGTCTATAAACGTCGGCTGCCACGAGTCTAGTCGGTCTTCCCTCGCCTTTCAGCTTTAGAGCCAGCTTACCTGCAGTCGTCGTTTTTCCAGAACCCTGCAGGCCAACCATCATCACGACCGTGGGTGGAATCGAGCTGAGCTTCAGGCCCTCGCGACGCTCGCCGAGCATGTTGGCGAGCTCTTCGTGAACGATCTTGATGAGCTGCTGAGCCGGCGATACGGCGCTAAGTGCTGTAACGCCAACGGTTTTCTTCTCTATTCGCTCGAGAAATTCGCGCGTGAGCTGAAAATTGACGTCCGCTTCCAGGAGGACGCGACGCACCTCGCGAAGCCCTTCCTTGATGTCGGATTCGCTGAGTGTTCCGCGTCCGCGCAGGCGGGCAAATGTGGCTTCGAGCTTTTCGCTGAGGTCTTCGAACATAGCCTTGGAATTTAACCCGTTGACGCGGGTTCATTCAATGGATCTGCTTCTGGCAACACCCTGACACGCTCAATAGGTTTGCGGAACGCATTCTCCCCCACCGGTACCGCCGCACATTGACAACGATGCACAAAGGACTCGAGGCAGCGCTGCTGTCACGCTACAACCTCGACCGCGAGCTCGGCCGCGGCGGAATGGCGACAGTCTACCTCGCGACTGATCTTCGCCACGACAGACGCGTCGCCCTCAAAGTGTTGCATCCCGAGCTCAGCTCGGCAGTTGGACCCGATCGTTTCCTGCGCGAGATCAAGCTCGTCGCACGGCTCAATCACCCACACATCGTTCCCCTCTTCGACTCCGGTGAAGCTGGAGGACATCTCTATTACGTGATGCCCGTCGTCGAAGGCGAGACCTTGCGCGACCGGCTGCTGCGCGAAGGTCAGATTCCGGTCGCGGAGTCGCTTCAAATCGTTCGCGGAATCGCATCGGCGCTCGACTACGCACATCGGCAGAACATCGTGCATCGCGACATCAAGCCGGAAAACGTAATGCTTCAGGATGGCGAAGCGCTCGTGATGGATTTCGGGATCGCGAAAGCTGTGAGCGCGGCGTCGAGCGACACGCTCACTCAAACGGGAATGATGGTTGGAACGCCGGCATACGTGAGTCCGGAACAGGCGGCAGGAGAGCCCGTAATCGACGGGAGAA
>JBDUEH010000648.1:0-1887 GCA_040002555.1 Gemmatimonadales bacterium
GCTGCGCAATTCTCGTGTGACCAATCCTCGCGCACAAAACTACGTCGGGGCCGGGAATGATGCTGGCGGCACCCTTCAATACATATGCGGTCGGGGACGCAATGACGATGAGGTCATAGCGCCGTTCCATTCTTGCGAAGTCACCTCGAATCCGTTCCACCGCGTCAGCGGTGGGCGTTGCGTTTCGCCTTCCACTCGGGAGCACGTCGAGCGTGCGATCTCGTCCCACCACTGCCTGCGTTACCGCGTTCGACCAGCTGGCACCCTCTGACATTATGTCGGAGAGCCCAGGATTCGGGCGAACTCGAAATACCTGCGATATCGTAGACGTCGTCGAGTCAACGTCAACTAGTAGAGTGCTACGAGCTTCATATGCAGCTGCCGCCGCGATATTTGACGCCACTGTCGCGACAATACCGGCATCATCTCCGGCCACTGTCACAATTGGAATGTTCGCCTCGGTCGCAGCGAGGTGCAGATAGAGGCGTCTGTAGCTTTCGGAGACGACATCAATGAGCGGAGGTCCCGAGACGTCTGCGAGGCGCCGACTGCGTTCCGCCATCACCTCCGTTGGCTGAACAACGGCGAGAACTCTGACCCCGGTCACTTGTTCCGCTTCTCGCGGATCCGCCACCGTGGGTCTCCTCAACTCGTAGACGAAAGACGTTGCGAATCCGAAGCTCAGCGCCAATACGAGTGCGGCAGCCAGCATCGCCAGCGGTGGCGCGCCGAGATTGGCAAGGTCCCTCGCTTTAGACGACTCGCCGTCGATTCGCGCATTCACGGCGTGAATCTGTGCAAGGGACTGAACGGCACCGGCATACGCTAGGCGGCTCGCGGCTCGCTGCGCAAGAAATTTGGTTGTGTCCGCCCGGGCTTGTATCGGTACTATTGCCGCACGCGGCCGAAGAAGGGCAAGTTGCGCTCGCGTCGCTGCTTTTTTCGATTCGGCGATCACCTGAATTGAACGGCCCACAGCAGTCGCCTTCGACGTGAGGGACACGTAGACGGGGTCGACGCCGCCGACCGTTCCGAACGCGTCACGCTCTTTTTCGATGTCCGACAATGAATCGAGCAGATTCTGCACACCAGGCTCATTCGCAAGTTCGGGTGCTGTTCCCAGCGCACGGTACGACGACGGGAGCGGAGCGTTGTCCGCACGGTCGATGAGGCGGTTCAATGTTGCGAGTTGTGCTGCGAGAGACTGTCGCTGCGCAATTGCGCCAGGAGAAAAAGTGTCCACCGGCGCGGCGACCGGCGCGACGATGATCCGGCGAACCCCAGCCATGGCAGAATCGGCTGCTGCGATCCCTGCTGCGGCCCTGTTCCGCGCAGCAACCATTCTCATCGAGTCTGGCCGCTCCTTGAGTGTTGCAGTGACGCGCCCTGCCGCTCGAGTGGCTTGTCGCGGTACGAGCACGAAGGCCATCAGCGCGGCAATAAAAACCAGACCCCCGACGATTCCCATTACCGCGAACCGGCGCGATGCATTTCGCGATCGCGCTGCCATCCAAAAGTAGCCGGCACCGCCAAAGTGCTTCGTCACGAAAGTCTCTCGACGTTCATCGTCATAATGGTAATACATGCAAAAACGGGAGCATCAATCGATGCTCCCGTTTTCGCTGCAAGCTGTGCGTGTTACTGAACCGTAATCACGCCCTTCATGCCCAGCGCCAGGTGCGGCGTGCAATGGAACGGATACGTCCCTGCCTTGATGTTCGCAAAGGAGACCGTGACGGACTCGCCAGCGTTCGTCTTCAGGGCGCTCGAGAGCTGTCCCATCTTCTCGGAGATGTTCGCGTCGAGCTGTCCCTGAACGTCGGCCGGAACGGTTGCGGGATCGAACGCAACGTTGTGCGGGCCGCCGCCGACAACCGTGAACTTGAT
>JBDUEH010000649.1:0-1885 GCA_040002555.1 Gemmatimonadales bacterium
CCGCCTGAACATGCATCCTCAACTCCTGCCCTTCTGTCTGCTCCGACGGGTCCAACCCAGGTGCTACAAGATCCGCAAAAATCTTGTCTCGCCCAACCGCGTCTTCCTTGTAGCGGCGCTTGGCGCGAATCCGGTCGAGCGCCTTGCGTCTTCCGATTGTAAGGAGCCAGGTCGACACCGCGCCTTTTGATGGCTCGTATGCCGAGGCCTTTTTCCATGCCTGCCAGAATGTTTCTTCGACTACGTCCTCCGCTTCATCGGGATCCTGCAGAAGATGCAGGACGAGCGAATAAAGTGAGCGAACCCATCGATCGTACAACGCGCCGAGCGCGGTTTCATCCGCCTCGCACATGCGTCTGATCAATGCCACATCATCGGCATTTGATCTTGTCTCCCCTGAATACGACAGTTCACGCTCGGACGGATTCATCGGCCTCGAATCTACCACACAAATTTTTATGATGCCAAACCCCAAAGGCAGGCTGACCGCTAACGGCTGACTGCCGACTGCCCATCGTTCAAAGCACGAACCGTGCGAACGCAAAGAAGGGCCGGGTTTGAGCGTGATTGCTCCCTCCCGGCCCATCTTCAACTAACAGCCAACCCCATACGCCATCATCTAACCACTATTTGCTACCTGCTGTACCCGCCTTGGCAGTAAGCCGTCAGCGGTTAGCCGTCGGCAGCCGTTTTAGTACTTAGCCAGGTAATTGTCGAGCTCCCACTGGCTTACCTGCGTGATGTACTCCCCCCACTCCTGACGCTTGGCGGCGAGGAAGTTCGTCGTGATATGCTCGCCAAGGGCGTCCTTTATCACTCCGTCCTTCTCGAGCTCATTGCATGCCTCTTCGAGGTTATGCGGCAGATCGTCGATCTTGAGCCTGCGCTTCTCGCGATGTGACATCTCCCAGATGTTCGTGTTCACGGGCTCGCGCGCATCCGTCTTGTTCTCGATTCCATCGAGTCCGGCCGCAAGCTGAACTGCGAGAGCCAGGTACGGATTCGCCGCGGGATCAGGAATACGCAGCTCGCAGCGCGTGCCAAGACCGCGGCGATCGGGAATACGAATCATCGGCGTCCTGTTGCGCATTGACCACGCGACGTTCACGGGCGCTTCGTATCCGGGAACCAGGCGCTTGTACGAGTTAACGAGTGGGTTCGTAATCGCGCAGAATCCACGTGCATGCGTGAGCAGTCCGCCGATGTAATTGAGGGCCGTCTGCGACAATTCCCACTGGGCCGACTTGTCCCAGAACGCATTCTCCTTCCCCTTGAAGAGCGACTGGTGCGTGTGCATTCCGCTTCCGTTCTGGCCGAAAACCGGCTTCGGCATGAAGGAAGCCATCAACCCGAATTGCTGCGCGACGTGCCGAACGATGAAGCGGAACGTTGCAATGTTGTCCGCCGTCTTCAGCGCATCCGCATAGCGGAAATCAATCTCGTGCTGCCCGTGCGCGACCTCGTGATGCGCCGCCTCTACCTCAAAGCCCATCTGCTCCAGAACATCGACGATCGCGCGACGCGCAGCTTCGCCGAGATCGACTGGAGCAAGATCGAAGTATGCGCCGACATCGTGCGTCGTCGTCGTTGGCTCGCCGTTCGGTCCCGTCTTGAACATGAAGAACTCGGCTTCCATCCCCGCGTTCATTGTCGAAAAACCGAGCGACTTTGCACGATCGAGCTGGCGGCGGAGCACGCGACGCGGATCGCCCGCGAATGGCTGACCGTCCGGAGTGTTGATGTCGCAGATGAGCCGCGCTACGCGGTTCTCATCATCACCCCACGGGAAGATCTGAAACGTGCTGAGATCCGGAGCGAGGAGCATGTCCGACTCTTCGATTCGGACAAACCCCTCGATCGACGATCCATCGAACATGATGTCGCC
>JBDUEH010000650.1:0-1878 GCA_040002555.1 Gemmatimonadales bacterium
CGCAGCGAAGCTCGATTTCGTTCTGCACCTCGGCGATTTCATCTACGAGGTGGTGGAGTATCCCGACGAGGTGAAGACGCGCTACGACCGCACCATCTACGAAGTCACGCGTATTCCGGGGGACAGTCACAAGATCAGCAACTTCCACATACCGCTGACTGTCGAAGGATACCGCGCGATCTACAAAGGCTATCTCGCCGATCCCGATCTTCAGGACGCTCGCGCACGCTGGCCGTTCGTCGCGATCTGGGACAACCACGAATTCTCGTGGCAAGGCTGGCAAAGCATCGTCAAGGGCGGACCGTACGAGCAGCCTGGTCAAACCGTTAAGGTCGCCGCGAATCAAGCGTGGTTCGAATATCTCCCCGCGCGTGTCTCTCCGCCGAGCGGTGTGCTCGAGCACTTCGGTCCACCGGAAGTGAAAAACGTTTCCATCAAAGACTCGTTCGATGAGAATGGCCTCAGCACGGAACCGAACAACCTGATCGCGATCAACAGCCTCAAGGGTTACCGCACGCTGCGGTATGGCAAGAACCTGGATGTGATAATTACCGACCAGCATAGCTACCGCAGCGCAGATCCCTTCGGCGATCCCTCCCTCGCCAAACTCGGCGGTGACGAGTTCATCGGAATGTTTCCAGAGTCTGGAATGCGGCTTCTGGATGGCGGGCGGGCGTTCAACGGCGGCAATCCCCCTGCAGAAATCGGATTCAACGACGCGCGTGTCCCTAACCCGCAACGAAACGCGCCACCGCAAACGATTCTCGGCGCCGAGCAGAAGGCATGGTTCAAGGACAAGCTCAAGAGCTCATCCGCGGTTTGGAAAATCTGGGCGAACTCGCAGGGCACGCTCGATCATCGCGTCGATCCGCAGAATCTGCCCGCGGGTCTCACCAAGGAGTCCTGGCCCGCGAACAGTTACGCGTCAGCTGGCGGTGGTGACTTCGGCTCGGCCTACATGGAGCGCGCGGAGATCTACAACCACGTGCGCGATGAGAAGGTTACCGGTTTCGCAATTGTCTCAGGCGACCGCCACAGTTTCTGGGCCGGATATGCAGCTGCGGAACTTCCGCCCGGGAAATTCGAACCAGTCGGGTTGAGCTTCATCGGTGCGTCCCTCGTCAGTCCCAACACGATGGAGGCCTACGAGCACAATCTTCCAAAGAACACTCCGTTGCGATCGCTGTTTCTTGTTGACAGAGACGCGGCGAAGCCGGACTGGACCTTCAACATGCTCTTGATGCACGGCGTTCGTTCGTGCCTCGAGTACGCGAAGAGCTTCGATCTAAAGCGCGCGCGTGCGCTGTCCAACCCGGATCTGGCTCCGCACCTCGAGTTCGTCGATCTGGGAGGACACGGTTATGCGAAGGTCCAATTGTCCGCCGACGAGATGCGCACCGAGTTTGTTTGCATCCCGCGCCCCATTACGCGCAGTGAAAGTCCGGACGGAGGGCCCATCAGGTATCGCGTATCTCACACTGCGGCGTTGTGGAAGAGCGGAGAGCGTCCGCAGCTTAAGGCATCGGTGCTCGAGGGTGACGTAGGACTGTCGATTTGAGGCAGTGTCGTGCCTGAGCGGCGACCGTAGCGGGCAACAACGGGGGTAGAAAAGCAGGAACAAATCGCATCATCGATATCCGTTGGGATGCCGTGGCCATGTTTGCCGGTCGCGGCCGACAGTAGCCAGTCATCTCGCGCGCTGCGCTGACACTCGTTGAAGCTGACGGGCGATTTATGGAAGGCTCCTACGCTCGCATCTTATTCGATCACGCGCTACTTGTAACTGGCGGATCGTCGTGGGTGCGGGTGATGCGGGCGCGCACCGCCTCACCGACGGGTAGATTCAGCCACACATGACGCTCGGCGACCAGCTCCAAC
>JBDUEH010000651.1:0-1878 GCA_040002555.1 Gemmatimonadales bacterium
GGGCGTAGGGTGTAAAGTTCATTATCCCGCTTCAGATGACCGACGTCCTTACCCGGCTCACCGACGCGCTTCACTCGAAGTACCGGCTCGACCGGGAAGTCGGGGCCGGCGGCATGGCGACTGTCTATCTCGCGCATGACCTGAAACACGATCGCGATGTTGCGATCAAGGTTCTCCACCCAGACCTCGCCGCGGCACTCGGGGCCGAGCGTTTTTTGGCAGAGATCAAGACGACAGCGAAGCTGCAACATCCGCATATCCTGCCGTTGCTGGATTCCGGTGAAGCCGACGGGCTGCTCTACTATGTAATGCCGTTCGTCGCGGGTGAATCGTTGCGCGCGAGGCTTGAACGGGAAACGCAGCTCTCCGTCGATGATGCTGTCCGCATCGCTCGCGAAGTGGCGAGCGCGATCGAGTCTGCGCACAAGCAAGGTGTCGTTCACCGCGACATCAAACCCGAGAACATTCTTCTCCACGAAGAACAGGCGCTGGTTGCCGATTTCGGAATTGCACTTGCCGTAAGCGCGGCCGGCGGGGCGCGCATGACTCAAACCGGACTCTCGCTCGGCACGCCTCAGTACATGGCACCGGAGCAGGCGATGGGCGAGCGAGTAGTCGATGGACGCGCCGACATCTACGCACTTGGCGCGGTGACTTACGAGATGCTCGTCGGTGAAGCTCCGTTTACCGGACCAACGGTGCAGGCGATCGTTGCGAGAGTGATGACAGAGTCTCCGCGTCCCGTCACTGGACAACGAAGATCAGTTCCGCAGAACGTGAATGCAGCGGTTCTCAAAGCGCTCGAGAAACTTCCGGCGGACCGGTTCGCCTCCGCCGCGGATTTCAGCAAGGCGCTCGTCACAACCGATTATGGTGCATCGAGCGCTACGACTGCACAAACTGCGGTCGTGCAGCGGACAACCGTTGCGTCGCATGCTCGGACTCTGATTCCGTGGATCGCGGCGGTCGTCGCCACAGTCGCCGCGATAGCCTTTGGGTTCCGCGCATTTTCGTCGAAAGATGTTGGGCCGCCAATTCACCTGGCCGTCGACCTTCCCGCCGGAATGGACCTGATTCCGAATGAGGAGTCGATACTCGACATAAGCGACGACGGTTCTACGATTGCTTTTGGATCGACTGTCGGAGGGAAGATGCAGATTGTGCTTCGCCGCCTAGACAGCGACTCCCTGCGAATAGTCAAAGGATCGGTCGGCGCATCAGGAGCGGTGGCTTTCTCTCCGGACGGACGCTGGATAGCGTTCGGAACTGACAGCAAGCTCTTCAAGGCCCCCGTCGCTGGAGGTACGCCCACGGCTTTGGCGGCTACGCATTGGGCTCAGCTGGGTTGGGTCGGCAATTCGTCGATCGTTTACATCAAGGATTACGATAGGGGACTCTTCCGCGTAGGCGCTGATGGTGGTGACAGTGCAACGCTGACCACGCCTGACCGAAAGAAGGGAGAACTCGGACACTGGTGGCCACAGACCTTGCCAGACGGCGACCACGTGTTGTTCACGAACTACGTGACACCCGCCGACAACTCGACAATCGAAGTCATTTCACTAAAGAGCGGAAAGCGGCAGCTGGTTTATCGTGGTGGATACTTCGGCCGTTACGTGGATGGCTATCTGCTGTTCACGCGCGCCGCGTCGGTATTCGTAGTTTCGTTCGGCATGGGAGACCTCAAAACGAAGGGCACTCCTGTTCCGCTCCCGGTCAATATCGAGACCCATGCTTCGGGCGGCTGGGCTGGCTTCGCCGTTTCGAGGACCGGCACACTTGTATATCGCGAAGACGTTCTCAGCAATGTTGACGTTCTGTGGAGCGATCAAAACGGAAATACCGAGCCGGCACTCGACTCGGCAGCGCGAATAACTT
>JBDUEH010000652.1:0-1877 GCA_040002555.1 Gemmatimonadales bacterium
GTTCGACTTGACCCGCTTCGATCTTCGAGAGATCGAGAATGTCGTTAATGAGCGCCAGCAAGTGCCTGGCCCCCTGACCAATGTGACCGGTAAATCTTTTTTGTTTCTCGCTCAGCTCGCCTCCGCTTTCCTCGCGAAGCAAATCCGAAAAGCCAATAATTGCGTTCAGTGGGGTCCGAAGTTCGTGGCTCATGCTGGCGAGGAACTCGCTCTTCAGTTGGGTGGCACGCTCAACCTCGCGGTTTCGCTGTTCGAGCATGTGATTCAGAGTCCGGATCGCTTCCTCGGCTCGCTTCCGCTCGGTCATGTCGCGAACTACGCACATGATACGGACGTCTTCTCCGGTTTGAATCGGACTCAGGTTTATATCAACCCGGAACTCGCTACCATCCGCTCTCCGCGCCCACAGGTCCAGCACGGATCCCATGGGGCGCTTCACCGGCAGAGCAGCGTAACCATTGCGAAGAGCGGCATGCCCGCTCCGGAATCTCTCCGGGACGAACTCGTCGATCTGTTTGCCGATCAGCTCGGAACGATTGCAGCGGAACAGGTTCTCGGCTTCCTGGTTGACCAACCGTATCTTCCCGGTGCGATCAACCTCAAAAATTGCGTCCGGCGACGCTTCGACCAGCGCGCGGTATCGTCCCTGATCCGAGTCCATCAGTTCGCCGCTCCGGTTGTCGGTGCTCTCTCCCACGTTTTCAGCCATCCGTTAGATGTCTCCACTACCCGCGGCGCGGCACCTCGCCTTTGATCGTTTAAGCCTCGATCCTGGTACCGCGACGGTGTGACTTTCGCACTTCACTATTTGGAATGTTCAGCGTGTCCAGCCTTACTTGCCATAGCGCCCAGCTTCACGCTGTCGGCAGTAAGCTTTTCGTTCACCTCTTTCGCTTCGATCATGACCCGATCGCCGACCTTCATATCGCTCGCTGCAACCTTCTTGTCGTCACGGGTGTATTCGGTCTTCGCGTTTAGACCTACTTGAACGACCTTCTTGTCAGTAGTGCTAACCGTGACGCTTTGGACGGAAACCTTGCTGATCGTGCCCATCACGTGTTCGGCGCCGTCGTGGCCGAAAGCCGTCTGAATGCTTGCCAATAAAAGGAAAAACGCCAGTACAACGGCCCCTTTCCGTAATCCATCAATGCGAATGCGCATGCTCTTTTGCATGTGAGTCGCCTCCTTTCAAAAAGTCTTCTACTTCCTGTTCTTCCTGCAATTCCGCGGGAGTCCTGGGATTCATCTTCTGCATCTCCCGTTCTTCCTCCTCGGAAACCTGTGGTAAGTGGCGAATGAAGCGTACGAGCTTCCATGAGGCTTCCTCCGACTTGGCGGAACCGGTGCTCCAACCGGGCATTCCCGTCAAGCGAATGCCATTTTCAATGATGAAAAACAGTTCGCCATCGCTCAGATCTTGAGTGTCGGCTTTTCGCATGTCCGGAGCGCGAGGATACAGGTTGCGGCCCATTTCCGTGTTCCCGCTGCCGTTGTTCGCGTGGCAGGTTGCACAATGGTCGGCCCAGTGTGCGCGAGCTTCGGACAGAACTTCCTCGGTGTTGGGCTGCGGATTCTGCGTGGACTTAACGCTGGTCGGGGCGGCCAGCCTCCGCGCGGATCGGGCGGCGAACTTCTCGATGGCAGTCGGCTCCGCCTTGGCACTGAAACCGCCCGCCGCGATTTTCAGGAAGGCGAGGGCGCCAAATCCAATAACCAGGACAAGGGCGCCAAGAAGTGCGAGCTTGCGTTTCATAAATGTACTCACTTCACCAATCTCGCGGTTTGTACCTTCAGGGTCGCTGAGTTCCCCCAGGCGATCCACGTATCGTTGCCGGCGTGCAAGAGCCGGGGATAGCCCAGGCTCTGCGTCGAGCCTT
>JBDUEH010000653.1:0-1876 GCA_040002555.1 Gemmatimonadales bacterium
AAGTATCCTCGTATATTCACGGCCGGCCATTCCAACCCTCTCATATGAATCGGTTCGAGATCATCGCCGCCATTTTTGGCGTCGTGAGCGTTTTCCTGAGCGTCCGCCAGAATATCTGGAGCTGGCCAACGGCAATAGTGAACGTCGCGATGTACATCGTGGTCTTTTATCGGTCCAGGCTCTATTCCGATACCGGACTTCAGGTCGTTTACGTCGTCCTCAACTTCTACGGCTGGTATCAGTGGCTGTACGGAGGGAAGAATCGTACCGAATTGGCGGTCGCGAGGACCGGAGCCCGGCTTGGCGCGATTCTGGTCGTGATCGGATTGGTTTCTACCGCCGCGCTGGGAACGCTAGTGTCCCGCAACACCGACGCAGCCCTTCCTTATATGGACGCGCTCACGACGAGCACGAGCCTTGTCGCTCAGTGGATGATGACGAAAAAGCTGCTCGAAAACTGGATCGTTTGGGTATCGGTAGATGTCGTGTACATCGGGATGTACATCTACAAGGACCTCTACGTTACGTCGGCGTTGTATGCCGTGTTCCTGATTCTCTCGGTTACGGGGTATCTGGAGTGGAAGAGGTCGCTTACTGCGCACGAGCCGGTACCCGTTCCCGCTTGAGCGCAACAAGTGCCCTGATCCCGCCAATTCCAAACGCAGGCCCAAGAGCCAGCACCGCAAACGACCAGCGCCATCCAATCCTCACGGCGATTAGCGGGATGCCCTGAATAGTTAGCATCGTCAACAGAAATCCGATCGATGTCTGAACTGTCAACGCCGTTCCAACGGCGTGCGATGGCACCGACTCGGTGACAAGAGCACTGAATTGCGCGCTGTCGGCGACGACGAAAAATCCCCACACGAGCGCGACCGGCGCGATGACCCAGATCGACGCGCCGAAGAACATCCCGATAAGCAACGAGCACGTCCCGCTAACTGCGAGGGCGATGGTGACGAGCCGTTCCCGGCTCGACTTGTCAGCGACGAGTCCGCCCCACACACAGCCCGCTCCTCCAACGGCAATGGTGCCGAACGAAACGAGCGAGACGATTCCTTTTGATGGGTTCGTGCTCGATGCAGCGACACTCGCTGCGAGAAATGCAGGAATCCACGTCCAGAACGCATATAGCTCGAACATGTGGCCCAGGTATCCCGATGTTGCAAGTCGCCACTCGCGAACGCGGATGACCGTCGCGACGAGACCCCAAGAAAAAGGACGCGTCGCGAACCGATACGGTCCGTCGTGGTAAGTGAACGCCACGAGCAGCGATGCAATCGCTGCTCCTGCCGACGCAATCGCGATCACCGCGTTTACGCCGACATTTGGAAGAGCGTGAATCAGGTACGGAGTCGCCTTTCCCACAGTCAATGCGCCCACGATCGTCCCGATCGCCAGACCGCGCTGACGCTGAAACCACGTGGAGATCATCTTCATCGCCGGCGGATAGACTCCGGCCAGAAAAAACCCGGTCAGGAAACGGAGCGTTAGCGCACTCCCATAGCCCGGCGCCACGATAATCGCGGCGTTGGCAATGGCGGCAATCGCCGCCGAAGTAGCAAACAGTTTTCTCGACGCGATGACGTCAGCGAGATTCAGCGCCGCCGCGAGCGCTGTGCCACAAACGAAGCCAAGCTGCACGATCGTCGTCAGCCAACCAGTCTGCTGGCTGTCGAGTGACCAGCGAAGCGCAAGCTGAGGCGAGACGGCGCTTGCGGCAAACCAGAGCGACATCCCGAGCAGCTCCGCGAGGGAAAGCACGCCCAGCGTGCGCCATCGTCGCGGATCCGTGTCACTCGACATGCGCAAACCTACCAGAAAAGAACGCGCCCCGAAGGGCGCGTTCGCGGCATCACCGTGTGGATGCGGAGGT
>JBDUEH010000654.1:0-1875 GCA_040002555.1 Gemmatimonadales bacterium
TTCAACACCTTGAAAGCAGTCGGACCAGCGGAAAGCTGGTCAGGTGCTTGAAAAGCGTAGTCCGTTGCGACGACCGTTACTTCCTTGATGGCGGGTGCTGAGGATCCCGTGACCAACAGAGGGACGAATGCGAGCGCACGAATGCTTCTCCCAAAGCGGCCAGACGTGTCGAAGTCAGGAAGAGTTGATCGGTCGGTCATGTGGATGGCTTGGATGACACTTGAATGGACCCGAACATTCCAAGCTCGTAATGCGGCGGAGACTTGTCTGTGTCCCGGAAAAAACAGAAAATTGCGTACTCACGGCCGGGAAGGAAGGTCATCGTGAGCTCGCCGAGCGCGGTCACGCCGGTGCGCGCGTGCAGCAACCCGTAGTCATCTTCCTCGAAAAGCGAATCCACATTCGCTCCGGTCTTTTCCAACTCGCGCACTCGCGTCAGCGTAACTCCCTTCTTCAGGAGTGAAATGCCGAACTCGTGCCGCATCTTTCCGATATTCCTGAAAACGAATGTGTGCTTCCCGGGCGAAACATTGCGCGGATACTGGAATGCGTAGTCGGTTGCGACAACGGTGTCGGTCGCCCTTTGAGGACTTCCGGCGACTGACTCTGCAGCCACAATAGTGATCAACTTGTACATCCCGAGGTCGTAGTGGCGCTTCGCGTCCTTCTTGTCGCGGAAGATGCAGATGACGGCGTACCGTTCACCCGGGGTGAGGTCGATGCTCAAGCCGCTCGGGCTTCGGTGGCCTGGTTGTGCAAAGAGAACACCAACCGGTCCTTCGCTCAGTTTTTGGACTGACTTGTCCTGGCGGACTGAATCGAGAAACTCGTCTATCGAAACGCCGCGTTTGAGCCGGGTAATGTTCAGCTCGTGCCGGACCTTCCCATGATTGACGAACCGAAAAGTCGCGCGCCCTCCATTCACACTGGGTGGCGCGGTGAAAGCATAGTCCGATGCGACAATCTCGACGTCGTTCGGGCAGTCAGCGCTCCCTGTTTTTCCGGAGATGCAAGCCGTTGCAAGGGCTGGAGCCTTCGAGCGGACTGGATTCTCAAATCCGAAAGCAACAAAGGCAACCGACGCAACGAGGGCGATCCGAATCATAACGCTACGAGGTCTCCGTAAGTCTCCGGCCTGCGATCGCGATAGAACTGCCATGTGTTACGTACCTCCCGAATCTTGTCGAAGTCGAGTTCCGCAGTAACGAGCTCGGTCTTGTCCCGGCTCGCGGTCGCGAGGAACTGCCCGCGCGGATCGCAAAAGTAACTCTGCCCATAAAATTCACCGATGTCCCACGGCTGCTCGTGCCCAACGCGGTTGATCGCGCCAACAAAGTACCCGTTCGCTGCGGCATGTGCCGGCTGCTCGAGCTTCCACAGGTACTCGGACAGACCTGCCACAGTGGCCGACGGATTGAACACGATCTCAGCTCCATTCAATCCGAGTGCGCGCGCTCCCTCGGGGAAGTGCCGATCGTAGCAGATATAAACGCCGATGTTTGCATACGCGGTCTTGAACACCGGATATCCGAGATTTCCGGGTTTGAAGTAAAACTTCTCCCAGAATCCAGGGGCGACCTGTGGGATGTGATTCTTTCTATACTTGCCAAGGTACGTGCCGTCGGCGTCGATGACGGCCGCGGTGTTGTAGTACACGCCTGCCGATTCGACCTCGTATATCGGCACGACGATGACCATGCTGTGACGCTTGGCGATTTCCTGCATCAGCTTCGTCGTCGGTCCGTCAGGAATAGCCTCAGTCGAATCGTACCATCTCGTCGTCTGCTCGGCGCAGAAGTACGGGCCGGTAAAAATTTCCTGCATGCAGATTATCTGAACTCCTTCCTTTGCGGCTTGCTCGATGATCGGAATGTG
>JBDUEH010000655.1:0-1875 GCA_040002555.1 Gemmatimonadales bacterium
CGCGACTATATGATGTCGCGCGAGGAGCTTCGGCGTTACCGCCGCGGCACATTGAAGGTTCCCGGAAAGAGCGCCGGCTCCATCGGCCGGCCGTCACTTGCCTCGGCCGAGAAAGGCCGAATTCTTTATGAGAGGATTCGTTCACGCATCAGCGACAGAATCTTCCTCGCACCCGCGATGGCTGGCTGAAAAGCGCAGGAGAAGCGCCTGAAACCCGCTCTCATGCCTTCCCGTACGGCAACCTGACTCTACCCCGCACCCAACAATGCAAATGCGTTTGTGTCTCATATTTTCCCTGTTAGTTCCAGGAATTGCAGCCGCGCAGACATCTGCGACCCGTTCTGATTCGTCCAGCGCGACTTTGTCGCTTGCCGACGCGATGAATCTGGCGATCCGCAACAATCCAGCGCACCTCTCGACCATCAACAACCGCCGCACCGCCGACGCAGCCGTTCGCTCCGCCGCCGGCCAGCTCTTGCCGAGCGCCGATGCAAGCCTAAGCGCGTCGCGCCAGCAAGGCGGACGTCAGATCTTCGGCGGAACCAGCCTCGGCGCAAGCTCCGACGTAAATCAGTCCCAGTATTCGATCGGAATCGGTTACCGCGTGAACAGGGCCTCGTTCATCACGCCAAAGCTTCAGCGCGCCAACCGCAATGCTGTCGAAGCCGACATCACCGGAAGCGCCGAAAAGTTGCGATCGAATGTGGCGCAGCAGTACCTCGCTGTGCTTCAGGCGCAGGACCGAGCGACGCTTCAGGACACGCTGCTGGTCGCTGCGCAAAGTCAGCTGGTGCTCGCGAAAGCGCGCGCGCTTGTCGGATCAGGCACGCAGCTCGACGTCAGCAGCGCTGAGGTTACCGTGGGGCAAGGGCAGGTTCAGGTAATCCAGGCTCGCAACCTCATAGAAGTCGAAAAGCTCCGGCTCTTCCTTCTTCTTGGCGTCGAGCAGCCGTCGAACGTCCAGCTCACCACGAAGTTCGGGGCGTTCATCGAGCCGCCGCCGCTCGCTGAGCTTCTCTCGTCCGCACGCGCGGCCAATCCCACGATCCTCGCTTACAGATCGCGAGAAAAAGTCGCCGATCTCAACGTTAAGCGCACACGCAGCGAGTACTCGCCAACGCTGAGTTTCAGCACGGGCATCTCCGGCTACACGTACTCCTACGCAAATCCGGACTTCCTCGTTCAGCAGGCCACCGCGACGAGTGTGGCGTCACAGGCTTCGTGCATTCGCAGCGAGGAGGTTCGCGCGGCATTAAGTCTTCCGAATCAGCTCGCGGCGTGTCAGGCGATCACCTTTACGCCTGGTCAGGCTTCGGCCCTTCGAAGCAGCAACCGGCAGTTCCCGTTCAACTTCCAGACTTCTCCGAAGTCGATCTCGGCGCAGATCTCATTGCCTTTGTTCGACGGCTTCGCCCGCGAGCAGCGAGTGCAGGAAGCTGTCGCTTCAAGTGACGATGCGCGCTTCAACGTCCGCGCGGCCGAGCTCGGTCTCGTGGCAGACGTTACCGGCGCATACCTGACCCTTACCACTGCGGCGAAGACAGCCGCTCTTCAGGAGCAGAACTCCGCGAAAGCGAAGCTCGAGCTCAAGTTTGCCCAGGACCGCTACAGAAGCGGTTCAGTGACTCTGGTCGATGTCACGACCGCCCGTGCAGCCTACGAGCGTGCAGAAAGCGACCGCATCAACGCAATATTCGATTACCACAAGGCGTTCGCCGCGCTGGAAAGCGCAGTCGGCCGTCCACTCAGATAACGGAACAACACAAAATGTCTAAGCGCACCAAATGGGGAGTTGGCGGTGGAATCGTTCTGGCGATCGTCCTGATCGGCGGACTGAGCGCGGCCAAGGGCAGGAACAAGGCGACTGAAGTTCGC
>JBDUEH010000656.1:0-1873 GCA_040002555.1 Gemmatimonadales bacterium
AACGCGTGGGTCGACGGGCTCCGAAGTTTACGTTAGCCCGTTCCCCAATACGCAGACGGCCAGGACGCAGGTCTCCGTAAGCGGAGGGTTCTCGCCGCTGTGGTCCCGAAACGGGCGCGAGCTTTTCTACGCTGACACCAGTGGCATGTTGATCGCCGCCAAGGTCGAGACGGCGGCAACGTTTCAGGTGCGAGAACGGACGCCGTTATTCAGCACGATTCCCTTCTATGTCTTTTCCACAGGCATCGGCCCAACGTTCGACGTTTCTCCGGATGGGCAGCGCTTCATAATGACCCGCGCGCGGCAGAAGTTCACCGAGCAACTCGTCCTCGTACAGAACTGGGCCGCCGGGCTGGCGGACCCGAGCAAGCGATGACTCCAGTCGCCGGTGAGCACCACACTTTTCACCGGACTTGTCGGTTCGCTGGCGTTACCGGCATCGGGATGTGCTCGTTGTGATATCTGCTTTCGAATGCGTCCATATCCCCGGGTTTCGGATACATCACGATCAATGTTGCCTGTCCCATCACAACCTCCTTGTAAGCCTCGTAAAGGTTCTAATCTGCGGGAGCACCAAAATTTACTCCCGTCAACTATTGCCAGCTGTGGATGTCTCCGGCACGATGGAGATCAACAATACTCTCTGAGCAGAGGCCTGTATTACTTGACCTTCAAAGCCGTCCCAACGTATTGACTAACCGGAGCATCCATCATCAACCGCATACTTTTCGTCGAGACCTGCAAACGATCCGGGCGGTTGGCTCACGCACACAGAGCATCTCATGGCAATCCGACCAGCAATGAAAGCAATAGTGTTTGACATGAACGAGACGATGCTCGACATGTCCGCCCTGGACCCGGCGTTCGCTGAAATCTTCGGCGGCGACGGGCCCCAATCGCGCAAGCAATGGTTCAACCAGCTGCTCCAGCTTTTCATGACCGCGTCGATCACCGGGAACTACCAGAACTTCGATGAGCTCGCTGATGATTCGCTTCAGATGCTGGCAGCACTTCGCGGAAAAGAACTCACGAGTGCCGACTGGTCAGTTCTGAAAGAGGCTCAGAGCAGAATTCGCGCTTATCCGGATGTCGGGCCCGGTCTTGCCCGTCTGAAAGAAGCCGGTCTCACCGTTGCCACTCTAACCAACTCAACCGAAGCCGGCGCTGATCGGCTGCTCGGAAATGCAGGAATTCGCGCATACTTTGACCGTTTGCTTTCGGTCGACACCGTCAAGCGCTACAAACCTGGCGCAGAAGCGTACGAGTACGCAGCGCGAGAGTTGGACGTCAATGCGGACGAAATGATTCTCGTCGCCGCGCATTCATGGGACATCGCCGGAGCACTCGCATTCGGATGCAGGGCGGGTTTCGTCGCGCGCCCCGGGAAGGCGCTGAGCCCCGTGTTGCGTCCTGACTTCGAAACCAAAGACGTCGCGTCGATGGCAGAAGCCATCCTGAGCGCCCGCGCAGGCGTTGCGGAGTAGCTACCCGTCCATCACTGTGAGCAGCTCCTTCGCTGCCGCTGCGGACGAGGCAGGGTTCTGGCCGGTCACCAGACTCCCGTCGCGCACAACATAGCTGCTCCAATCCTCGCCTTTCTCGTACCGCCCGCCGTTTTCCTTCAGCATGTCTTCAACAAGAAACGGAACGACGTCGGTGAGGCCGACAGCCTTCTCCTCAGTGTTCGTGAATCCCGTCACTCGCTTTCCTGACACGAGTGGCTTCCCGTCTTTGCCCTGCGTGTGCCTGAAGACTGCGGGGGCGTGACACACGGCGGCGATCGGCTTATCCTCTGACGCAAACGACTCAATCAATCGTTTGCTGTCAGCGCTTTCGGCGAGGTCCCAAAGAGGTCCATGACCACCCGGAAAGA
>JBDUEH010000657.1:0-1870 GCA_040002555.1 Gemmatimonadales bacterium
TCGCAGCTCAAGCGCCTCGTCGATGCGGGCTTCAGCCGACGCATCATGTTTGGCTCAGACCAGATGATCTGGCCGCAGACAATCGGACTCGCAATCAAAACGATAAACGAGGCTCCATTCCTGACCGATCAACAAAAACGAGACATCCTCTACAACAACGCTGCGCGTTTCTTACGGCTCAAATAGCCGGACAAGCGGACTGTGGAATCTTCGCTCGCGGAAAACCTGATGCTCAATCGTATGAGGGGCCCACTCATAGCCATAACGACGCTGGGACATCACGCGGCCTGCGATAGCCATGCGGTACAGTCGAGAACCTGAACGGAGAAAAGATGTCGAGACCATCTGACAGGCGAACGTTTTTCAAACACGCGGCGGCTATCACCGGAGCGGTGAGCAGTGCCCTCGTACTACCGTTTTCCATAACTGAAGCGTCAGAGCTCGAGGTCTGGCTGTCCGATGAAGGGACGCAATCCCTGAACGATCAGCGCGCGCCCGAAGTAATCGCGCGCGACGAAGCGTACTGGGCTCGCATCAGGGGGCTGTACAACCTCCAACCCGATGTCATCAATCTCGATCATGGCTGGACCAATCCGACTCCACGCACCGCAATGAACGAGCTGACCGCAAGAGCGCGAATGCTCGAGGCCCTGCCGGCCGAGCAGCTTCCGAAGCAGTGGGAAACGATCAGCACGACGAAGCTGAGGGCCGCTCTCGCAGCGGCGATGAAGGTACCAGCGACAGAGATTGCGCTGGTTCGCAACGCAACTGAAGCGCTTGACACGGTGCTGCTGGGTTTTCCACTGAAAGCGGGAGACGAAATCGTCTGCTCTGCCCACGATTACTTCGCGACGCTCGACGCGCTAGAGCAGCGCCGCGCGAGAGACGGCGTCGTTCTCAGGATGCTAAAACCTCCTGTGCCGGCGCCTTCGATGGACGCGCTCGAGGCGCTTTACGTGGAAGCGATCACCAGCAGAACCCGGCTCGTCCTCCTGACACATCCGAGCAATCTCACAGGACAATACCTTCCGGTGCGGCGAATCACGGATCACGCCCACCGCGTTGGTGCCGAAGTTGTCGTCGATGGTGCGCAGTCGCTTGGACTCCTTGAAGATCCGGTTTTGCCGCTGGGGTGCGACTACTACGGAGCCAGTGCACACAAGTGGCTCGGCGCGCCGGTCGGGCTCGGTGTCCTATGGATGCGGCCGCAGCATGTCACTAAAATCTGGCCACTCATTCCGCCGATGAAGGAAGAAAAAGGGATGGCGCGTTTCGAGTGGATCGGAACGGCGCCGGAATACGTCAACCCGGCTTCGATTCCCGCACTCGCGCTCCATATGTCAATCGGTGCGAACCGAAAAGCGGCAAGGCTGAAATATCTGTCGTCATACCTTCGTGGCCGGATCACGCGGGAATTCCCCAACGCCCGCTTCTATGCCAGCCACGAATCGAGCGGCACACTGACACACATTGAATTCCTCGGTGGCGATCCGATAGCGATCCAGAAGCGCCTACGCGACCGGCACGGGATCCTGATACAGGGCATGGGTGGTATCAGGAGCGATACGGCGCTCCGCGCGATTCGCGCGTCTCCCAACGTGTACACGTCGATCGCAGAGATCGATCGATTTGTGTTCGCCGCATCGAAGGAGATTCCGCTGCTTCGAACGAATACCTTCTGAACCGCTATGCATAGACGTGATTTTCTGACTCGTTCGTCTCTGGTCACTCTCGGCGGCTTCGGCGGCGCCCTCTCACCGCAGTCTCGGAGCGTGCTCCATCCACTCCTGAGCGACGCCGGCGATCTGACCGTTGACGAGATAGCCCAGGATGACGCGTTCTGGATGAATATTCGAAAATCATTCATCAC
>JBDUEH010000658.1:0-1869 GCA_040002555.1 Gemmatimonadales bacterium
ACGGGTCAAACGTCGTGTGAGCATGTGAGGACCTGAGTGTAAAGGGGTTGGGTTGATTCGAGAGTGCGAACAAATACGCGCGAAACACGAATTACGTGACCGATCTTGAGGGTCACTCGAGCGTGCAGAAACCGATAAAATTAAATACGTGGTTCAGTCGTTAACTGAGGCTTTCGAATCGTCTCAAAGGTACGGATTGGGACAAAGCTGAGCAAGCCACTTCTTTCCGATTTCCGTAACGCGGACGCAACGGAATTCAACTTTTTGAAGGGTTGCGTCCGACGGTCACAAAATAGACTGGAATGCCGACAAGAATCCCCCCGAGCACTCCGAGAGTGGCCCACCGACTGGAAGGATCGACGATCGCGTTAACAAGGAGCATTATGGTCGACACAATGAAAATGAGAGGAACAAGGGGATACCCTGGTACGCGGAACGAAGGTGCATACCCGGCTTTCTTCCGGAGAATGAATACCGATGCGACAGCCAGTGCGTAAAACGGGACGATCGCCGTGACGAACGCGTCAGCCAGCTGTTCGAAAGTCCCCAGAAGTACGAAAACCGCGCCCAGAATCGCGACGACCGATATCGAAACGTAGGGCGTATGATGGCGCGGGTGGACCTTCGCCATGCGCTTGAACAGCAGATTGTCATCAGCCATCGCGAAGAGAATTCGTGGACCGGTGAACATCGAGCCGTTGAGTGCTCCGAATGCAGAGATCATCACAACGGTCGCCACGAATGCAACTCCGGCCGACCCCATCAGCTCGTTCGCAACATCCGCCGCGACGAGCTTCGATTTTGCAATTTCACTGACCGGAAGCACAGCGAGGTAGGCGAAATTTGCAAGAAGGTAGATGACGATTATCCCGCTGGTGCCGATGATCAACGCTCTCGGAAGATTTCGCTCCGGATTTTCAACTTCGCCGGCCACAAAGCTCAGATCAGCCCATCCGTCGTAGACCCACAATACCGAAACGAGAGCCAGGCCGAAGCTTGCAATCCTGAAGCTCCCGGCAGGAGCGACCGGCGTATAGTGACCGCCGGTTTGTGGCAAACCGATTGCAAACGCAAGAAGAATGATGAACAGGAGACCGCCGACTTTCGCGAGCGTCGTGAGGTTCTGGACAGTTCCCGCCGTCCGCACTCCTATGTAATTGAAGGCGGCTGTGACCAGGATAGCGACGGCGGCAACGTAGTGGACGTACTTGGAATACGGCGCCACGCCCGGATTATGACCGGTGACGCGAATGAAATATTCCGCGAACGTCGTTGATATCGCTCCCAACGCGGCGGCCCTGATCATCACCAACTCTGACCAGCCGAAGAGAAACGCACTAAGCCGTCCCCACCCCTCACGCACGAAAACATAGACGCCGCCCGTATGCGGATAAGCGCTTGCTACCTCCGCCAGCGTAAGGGCTCCGCACAAGGCGAAAACGCCGCCCATTATCCAGACGGCGAGCAAAGGAAGCGGCCCGGGTACCTTCGTTGCAATTCCTGCTGGAGACCGAAAGATCCCTGATCCGATCGTGGTTCCTACGAGAATTGCGACGGCGGTCCAGAGACCAATTCGGCGCGGCAGTTTATCGGCACCCAACGGTCCTTCGCCGTGCACATCTGATGCGCTCTGCGCGACGTCCGCGGCGCCGGCATACTCGGGCTGTGACATGCGCAAACGGTACTGCAAAGGGGCAACCCGCGCGAGTAGCTTTACCCGCGATGTCATCAACCCACCGCGGATTTTTTCGCTCCTCGTCCTTCAGATGATGAGCCAGTCAACGAGTGAGCTCGTCTTCTGGGTAGCATGCGGGCTCTGCGTAATCGCCGAGCTGGCAATTCTCAGATCGGCATTTTCTCCGCACACAA
>JBDUEH010000659.1:0-1868 GCA_040002555.1 Gemmatimonadales bacterium
GCTCGCCATGAGCTGCTGGTACGATGGGCTCGCCATGAGCTGCTGGTACGATGGGCTCGCCATGAGCTGCTGGTACGATGGGTTTGCCATGAGCTGCTGGTATGATGCATTCGCCATAAGCTGCTGGTACGATGCGTTCGACATCAACTGCTGGAACCCCTTGGTCTTGACTAGGGCCAGGACTTTGTCATCCTGCAACAAAGTCTGGATCTCGGGACTCGAGAGAGTTACGTCGGCCTCGGTCTTCTTCACACCATGGTAGCGTCCCGCCTGCTGGACCCCACTCATATCACCCCCCGACCCGATAGTGCCGGAGTCGAAGATGCTCGGCTGATATCCGTTCATTGCGTAGCCGATGAGAGCAATCGCCGCCACCGCCGTCGTTGCGCCAAGCAGTACTTTTTTCGTCAGCATCAATTCTCCCATGAGATTTGTAAGGCCATTCCACTGTTGAACCGCCCATTCGGTAACCGTCTGCGTCGTTTCCTCCGGGTCCATCGGCGACGCCCTTGAATTCAGTGGCATCGCATTGTGGATCAACTGTCTAACACGGTCAGGCGGAGCCCGATCAGGGACCTGGCTGAAAAGTGCGTCGAGCGACTGCACGCTTTTCATGAGTGCCAGCGCCTCCGGCTGAGTTTCGACGAGCTTTCTGACCTCAGCGCTTGCCTCGGCCGTGTTCTCTCCATCAACCTCTCCGTGAATCAGCTCGATCTCATATTGCGTGAGCACGTTTATAACCCCGCAACGAGCAGAGACTGGCGCAGCCGTTCACGCGCTGTGAAGAGCCGCGACTTGACTGTTTTGACCGGTACCTCGAGCACGTCGGAAATCTCCTCGTAGGAAAACGAAACAAAGTGACGCAGGACAACAACTGCTCTATCGTCGGGCTTGAGTTCCAGTAGCGCTCTTCCCACCCTGTCCTCGGCATCGGAAGCGCTCTCAGACGCGCCGCCCGCAGCCGGGACATCAAAGCTCCCGTCCAGCGACACAACGTTCCTGCTGCGCTTCAGAGTGTTAAGTGATTCGTTGAAAGTCATTCGATATATCCAGCTGAAGAAACGATACTTCGGGTCGTAACTGTCGAGCGCCCCGAATGCATTACCAAACGTCGTCTGAGTAACGTCTTCTGCGTCCTGCACGTTGCCTAACATCCGAAGGGCTACGTTGAACACACTGCGTTGATAGCGATTCACTAACTCGTCCCCCGCAGCCCGCTCACCGTCCAGGTATCTCCTGACTAGCGCGCGATCCAAGTCGTCATCGTTGGGTGCAGGTGATCTATCCACAGTACAAACGAGTCTCGGAAAAGTTGGAAGGAAACACGTGATCCCGGAGGAATTCAGACCCTGAGCGCGCGGGCTTGGGTTTACACCCCGCTAACATGCAACTCCCCGGCGGCGACTGCAATTCTGCTCCGAGTTGACAAGGAAAGGTCGGGAGGGTGTAATTTCCCGACCGACGGAGGGCGAAATGCGACATGAGTTCCGGATGTTGGTTGGCGCTGACTCCGGCGGGGTGGAGAAGGTAAACGCGGTCTTCGCTGAATTCGCTAAAAGGTATGCCCTTCCGGAGGCAGTGCGCCGCAGCGTCAGCATCGCACTCGACGAGTTGCTCGCGAATGAGCACTCGCATGGGATGCTTGGGCGCGAAGCGGGCCCGGTGATCGTAGAGGTGGAGCTGGATCAGGAGTGTCTGACCGCCACGATTACCGACGACGGACCGCCGTTCGACCCGTTCGGACAGGCTGCGCCGGATACGACGCTGTCGGTCGACGACCGGCAGATCGGGGGGCTTGGTCTTCATCTTGTGCGGAAGCTGATGGACGAGGTCAGCTACGAGCGTCGAGACGGGCACAACGTGGTGGT
>JBDUEH010000660.1:0-1868 GCA_040002555.1 Gemmatimonadales bacterium
GCGATGTGCCGCTTTCGCGGAATGGAGCCGAGTGTGTGGTAGTTGGGCATTCAGGCTCCTAAAGGTTGCCGCGCAGTGCCTGCTCGCGCTCAATCGCCTCGAACAACGCCTTGAAGTTTCCGGCGCCGAAGCTCTTTGCGCCTTTGCGCTGAATGATTTCGTAGAAAATTGTCGGCCGGTCTTCAACCGGCTTCGTGAATATCTGAAGGAGATAGCCTTCGTCGTCGCGATCGACGAGAATTCCGAGTTCGCGCAGTGGAGCGATATCTTCGTCGATATGCCCGACACGCTCGGGAACGCTGTCGTAATAGGTATCTGGAACCTTGAGGAATTCCACACCGCGCGACTTCATGTCACGAACGGTGGTGATGATATCGTCGGTCGCCATTGCGATGTGCTGAACTCCAGGACCGTCGTAGAACTCGAGATACTCGTCGATCTGCGACTTCTTCTTTCCTGCCGCTGGCTCGTTGATCGGAAACTTGATGCGTCCGTTTCCATTCGAGATGACCTTTGACATCAGCGCCGAATATTCGGTGGAGATCGTCTTGTCATCGAACGACAGAATGTTCACGAAGCCAAGCACGTGCTCATAGAACTCTACCCACTTGTTCATCGCCCCCAGCTCGACGTTGCCGACACAGTGATCGACATACTTGAGGCCGACCGGCTTCACTTCGACAGGTGAGCTGAACGGAACGAAGCCCGGCATGAACAGGCCCCTGTAGTCCTTTCGCTCAACCAGACTGTGAATGGTGTCGCCGTAAAGGTGAATTGCGGCGATCACGACCTCGCCACTTTCATCCCTCATCACTGTCGGTTCCATCGCCGGTTTTGCGCCACGCTCAACCGCGAGCTTGAATGCGTTTCGCGCGTCATCCACCCACAGCGCGATGTCGCGCACGCCATCGCCGTGCTTGTGCACGTGGTCGGCGATCGCACCGTCCGACCTGATTGGCGTCGTCAGGATGAGTCTGACCTTGTCCTGCTGGAGGAGATAGCTCGCGCGATCCTTGGTGCCCGTCTCGGGTCCGCGATATCCTACTACCTCGAAGCCAAACGCCGAGCGGTAGAAATGACTCGCCTGCTTGGCGTTGCCGACGTAGAACTCGATGTAGTCGGTGCCGTTGATCGGGAAAGTATCGGTGGCCGGCTCTGCGACCGGCATTGTTGCTGTGGCCATGACGACTCCTCTTATGAATAAAGCGGCTGACTGCTGACCGCTGACCGCGGACTGCCCAACAGAAGAAAACTACTGCACTGCTCAAACCGCAGGTGTCGTACCGTTGGGCAGTCAGCAGTCAGCAGTCAGCAGTCGGCGGTCAGCGGTCAGCGGTCAGCGGTCAGCGGTTTTCAACTGTTAGGGTTTTTCTCGGCCTTTCGCCTCGGCCAGCTTCCTTCCGATTCCACGATAAAAACCCGCATCTGCGGGTTTTTGCTGTTCGTCAAGTGAGAGAGCAGTAACCTCGAGGGCGTACAGAATATTGCCGAGGTAAAGTTGGGCGACATCTGAGACAGTTTCGGGCGCGTTTGCGCCCGGGTTCGACTCCGTCACGTCAGCGCGGCTGAGGGACCGGCGTAACCTCTCCAGTGAGGAAATTCGTGTCGGCGGTAATGACCTTCACCACGATGGCCGTGATGTTGTCGATGCCGCCGTTGTTGTTTGCGTCGGCGATCATCGCGTTGACGATTCGCTCGGGGGCTGCGCGACTTTGAAGGAGCTGCTGGAGACGCTTGTCTTCGACCATTCCGGTCAGTCCGTCGCTCGCGAGAAGGAATACATCGCCAACGCGAGTCTCACCGCTGATGATCGCCGGCTCGATGTCGCTGCTCATGCCGATGCAGCAGGTAATCACGTTGCTCTGGGG
>JBDUEH010000661.1:0-1867 GCA_040002555.1 Gemmatimonadales bacterium
GCAGTAGTGCTCAAGGTCGATCCGAACGAAGAGAAGATCTCGCTCGGCATGAAGCAGACGGAGCAGGATCCGTGGATGATGCTGCCGCAGAAGTATCCTGTCGGCACGCGTCTCAACGGAAAGGTTCGCAACCTGACGAGCTTCGGCGCGTTCGTGGAAATCGAGCCTGGCATCGACGGACTGATTCACATCTCCGACATGTCGTGGACCAAGCGCGTTCAGCATCCGTCTGAAGTCGTGAAGAAGGGCGATGCGGTTGACGTCGTGATTCTCAACATCGACGCCGACAACAAGCGCATCTCGCTCGGACTCAAGCAGGCTCAGGATGATCCGTGGCTCAAGATCGGTGAGACCTACCCGGTCGGAACCGAGATGGATGGCCGCGTGGTTCGTCTGATGGACAAGGGCGTCGTCGTTGATATCGGCAACGATATCGAGGGCTTCGTTCCGGTCAGCCAGCTGAACTTCGGAAACCCGGTCAACAGCCCGGCTGATATCGTCTGGGAGAACATGAACATTGGCGTTCGCGTTCTCGAGGTAGATCCAATCCAGCGCCGCATTGTGCTGGCGGTGACGAACATTCCTGAGGGTCAGGATCGTCCGGCAGAGCCGAGCAAGGTGATTCCGATGGAGTCGGATGATTACAACATGTCGGATCCGATTCCAATGCCGATTCCGGCAACGTTCGACGATCCTGACGCATAGGCATCGACTCGTTGGAATAAAGAAGGCCCGCTCAACCGAGCGGGCCTTTTTATTTATGCGATTTTCCCCTGAAGTTGCGAGGGCAAGACTACATCTCCATAGATCGCTGTCTGGAGATTTGGGCGAGTACCAATTATCAGTCATGTAATGATCCGCCTCCTCAAGGCTGCTGTTATCGCCCTCGCCGTCGTCGCCGGAATCGCGGTCGTTAGCCTGGGCCATCGCTCAAACGAAAAAAATTCGGTGAGCGAAGCGAATGGCCTTTCAAAAGGCGATTCGGGCGCTATCGCTTTTTCGCTGCACGAGCGATGCGGCAAGCTCGTCGCCGCGAACAAGACGAGATGCTACTCGACATTTCTTGACTCGCTTGCATCAGCGGGGCAGGTGAGGGTCGCGATGACTGCGCTGACAGGGCTCGGCGTTCTCGACCCTGACGCGAGGAGCGATGGACACGTACTCGCGCACGAAATCGGCATCGCGGCCGGGAAGCGAGGGGGTGACGTAGCAGCGACCTTTGCAATGTGCGACCCGAGCAATCAGTCCGGCTGTTACCATGGTGTGATTCAGGCGTACTTCGCACAAGCGACCAGAATTGGCGTAAAGGAAGTAAACGGTCTTTGCATGCCATTCAGCGCGCCCACCGCCGACCAGTGGATTCGGTTCCAGTGCGTTCACGGACTCGGGCATGGATTCGAGATGATCTACAATCACGACCTTCGGAAGTCGCTCGACGGCTGTGACCTCCTGAGCGACGAATGGGACCGGGATTCGTGCTACGGCGGTGTCTTCATGGAAAACATCGTCAACGTGAGCACGCCGGATCCTCCAGGTCACGACATGGCGATGCACATGAGCATGCCTGCGCAATCCCAGAAGCCGTTCAAGGCGGTAGATCCCGCCGATCCACTGTATCCGTGTTCGGTAGTCGGGTCGAAGTATCAAAACTCATGCTACCAGATGCAGACGTCGGTCATCCTCTTTCTCAATCACGACGACATGATCGCAACGGCGAAAACGTGCGACACCGCGCCATACGCGATGAGATTCGTTTGCTATCAGAGTCTCGGCCGCGATATAAGCGCCTACTCAGTACAGGATTTTACGAAAGGGAAAGCGATGTGCTCCACCGGGACGCCGCGCTATCAGCCGTGGTGTTACGTCG
>JBDUEH010000662.1:0-1866 GCA_040002555.1 Gemmatimonadales bacterium
ATCACGCCGAATCAGCAGGACCTCCAATTAACGCTATACAGCGGGACGGTTCAGGATGTTCCTACCGATCACATCGAGCAGCTCCAGCGGCTGTATTTCAACACGCAGAAAATCCGCGTAGCCGGAGTCGGCAACGCATTTCAGAAAACCCTCAACGACAATTACAAGGGTGAGCGGGAGATGTCGGTGTGCGAGATGCAGCGCAACGCTGTCACGTCGCACTACCAGTTCGTCCAGGCGCTGAAGGAATACCGGACAGACGTTTCTCTCGCGAAGACGCGCGGCGTCAAATTGTCGAAGGAAGCTTTGACGACGAAGACGAAAGAGCCGTATACCGTCGGAGTCGGGCGAGTGTATTGCCAGCTCCTCGCTCAGCTCAAGATCAAGCAACTTCTCGCCGAGGAACCCCGGTCGGCTCGGATCGTGGTGCAGGACACCACGCAAAAGCCTAGGGTTGATACAGTCGCCCCGGCTGTGACCAAGCCGAAGACAGATTCGATTTCTGGCGTCACCAGCGTTCAGACAACGCCGATCGCCGGTGCAACTTCGGGAGCTGCGGCCGGAAGGGCGACCGTTAGCGGGGTGCTCACACTTCCGCCGCCCGGATCCAAAAGCAATCTCTCGACGCTTCAGAGATTGGCGAGACCGGCAAAGCCCGTAGTGGCTCGAGTTGCGGCCGTGAAAGGCGACACCGTTCCGCCCGGACCGGCAATCCCGAACGACGTCATTCCCGGCCAGGTAGAATCGGCGCGGCTTCGATTGATCGATTCGCTTCGCAATCTGAATCTCTACGAAGTCGAGATTCAGAAGAAGTTCGCGCTAGCCGCGGCCTGCTTTGTCTTCGTCTTGCTCGGCGCGCCGATCGCCCTGCGCTTTCCGCGTGGTGGCGTCGGCCTCACGATTGGAGTGAGCCTGGTAGTCTTCGGCCTCTACTACGTGGGACTGATTGCTGGTGAGTCGCTCGCGCGGCGAGGGATGGTTCCACCAGTTGTCTCGATGTGGCTGGCAAATCTCGTATTCGGAACCATCGCGTTAATACTTCTTGCGAGAATGGGGATGGAAAGCGGATCATCGAGAGGCGGAGACATCCGTGAGGTTTTCGACAATATCCGCCAAAAGGTCCGGCGAAAAAGCTCGCGTCCCATTGTTCCTCGCCGAGTGGCCCGAGCTTTGGAACCGTGAGAATCGTAAGACCGCTCGACCGGTACGTATTCTCGGAGTGGTTCAAGATCTTCCTGGCAACGTCGCTCGGATTTCCGCTTCTCGTCATCCTCTTCGACGTCACGGACAATCTCGACAAGTACATCGCCCGCAAGTTGCCGCCCGGCGACATTGCGCTCAGTTACGTCTACGGACTCCCCGATTCGGTTTTTCTCATCCTCCCCGCCGCAGTTCTCTTCGCGACGGTTTTTTCGATCGGCGGATTTACCCGGCACTCGGAAATCACGGCGGCGAAGGCGTCCGGCGTAAGTTTTTACCGGTTCATAGCGCCGATCTTTCTTGGCGCCGCGATCGCGGCCGGGCTGGGACTCGCTCTTGGCGAATACGCACCGCGGGCCACTCATCGCAAACTTCAGCTTCTCGAACGCGAAACGGTCTCTTCGCGAAGCGAGCGGTACAACTTTGCCTACACCGCAGACGCGGGCCGAGTCTACAAGGTGCAGGCCTTGCATGTGCTGGCCAGCGCAATCGACGGGATGACCATCGAGCGGAAGGGCAAAGGGCCTGCCTATCCCTCGTACGTCCTGTCGGCCGGCAACGCCCGCTTCAAGGCCAGGAAAGGCTGGACTCTGAATAAAGGCACGATGCACGTCCTCACCGATTCACTCGAGGACATCACCTACTCTTTCGACTCGGCGCGCGATA
>JBDUEH010000663.1:0-1866 GCA_040002555.1 Gemmatimonadales bacterium
GGCGGTGGAATCTCAATATAACGCTCGAGGTTTTCGTTGCGAGCACTCACCATCTCCGCTCACGGCGGAATAGACAGCCTCGAATACCGAACGGATGTCGCGGACCCGCATGCGTCGCCGGGAACCGTCCGCGTTCGGATCAAGGCAGCCGCGCTAAATCACCTTGACCTCTTCATGCTCGCGGGACTTCCCGGGGTGAACATCATTGCTCCATGGGTGATGGGGGCAGACGGGGCTGGGGTGATCGATGAGGTTGGAGACGGGGTCGACAACGTCGTCGTTGGCGATGCCGTCGTGATAAACCCTGGAATCAGTGACGGAACGTGTGAGTTCTGCCTTCAGGGCGAGCAGTCCGAATGCATTCGTTTTGGGCTGCTTGGCGAGCACCGGCCGGGCACTCTTGCGGATTACGTAGTGGTTCCGGCGCAGAATGTCAGGAAGCTCGCGCAAGAGGCGTCGATGGAATCCGCCGCGGCGTTTCTGCTGGCAACGATGACAGCGTGGCGGATGGTCGTGACTCGAGCCCGCGTGACACCCGGGGACGATGTCCTCATCTGGGGGATCGGCGGAGGTGTTGCCCAGGCGGCCATGCGAATCTGCAAGCAGATCGGAGCTCGCATCTGGGTCACGTCTGGCAGCGATGAAAAACTCGAGCGTGCGAAGCAGATGGGCGCCGACGAGCTGCTCAATCATCGGACGATGAATGTTGGCAAGGAAATCAGAACGAGAACCGGCAAACGAGGCGTCAGCGTCGTGCTCGACAGCGTTGGACAGGCAACCTGGGACGCGTCGCTCGTCGCACTCGGGCGTGCCGGCCGGCTGGTGACATGCGGCGGAACCTCCGGTGCAATCGTTGAAACCGACGTCCGCCGCCTTTTCTGGAATCAGTGGACGATCATGGGCTCGACGATGGGAAACGATTCCGAGTTCGAAGCCGTCGTCCGCGAGTTCAATGCAGGCAGGCTCCAGCCGGTTATCGATTCCGTTTTCAGCCTTGAAGATGGAAAATCCGCCTTCGAGCGAATGGAATCCGGCGACCAGTTCGGCAAAATCGTCATCACGGCCGCGGAATGACGGAGCTCGCCCAGTACACTGCCGACGAGTTGAAACAGATCCGCGAGGTTTTCGTTGGTGGTACCATGCCCGAGTGTCCGCGATGCCACATTCATATGACTGAACGCCCAATCGGCGGGGGATCTTTCGGACTTGGCTACGCCAGGCGACGCGAATGGCTCATCTGCGCCAATTGCCGCAGAAGTGCCATCTACGACATCAAGCGCGGCACACGCAATTAAGCGAGCGAAGTTGCTTGGCGATGGCTATTATCAAACCTGATATTCCGCACCTTTCTCCAGAGTAAAATCTTGGGCGACTCAACTCAGAGTTTCGGCGACCGGCTTCAGGAAAGCTTCGCACAACTATATCAGTACGTGCCCGCCCTGGTCGGCGCACTGGTCATCCTGTTCGCTGGATATCTTCTCGCTCGCCTGTTCGAGAAGGGGACAGAAAGACTTCTCCGCCGCGTCCGTTTCAATCGGATTCTGGAGCGAGGCGGCGTGATGGACGCGATGGAGCGGGCGGGTTCGCACCTGAATCCGACGCGCATCGCATCCAACCTCGTGTTCTGGTTCGTGATGTTCACCGTGATGCTCGTCGCCGCAAACGCGTTGGGTCTTCAATCCCTGGCGAACGTGTTCAGCGAGCTGGTTAGTTACATCCCGAGCGTAATCGCCGCGATTGTCATCATCATCGTGGGTATAGTGCTCGGTGGATTTGTCGGCGGACTGATCATGGCCAGCGCCGGTGGTCTCCACGGCGGCCCGACACTGTCTCGCGTAGGCAAGGGCGGCGTAATAGTCCTCGCGA
>JBDUEH010000664.1:0-1865 GCA_040002555.1 Gemmatimonadales bacterium
GCCTATCGCACCCAGACCGAGGAACGCGACGCGCATCAGTGCGCTCCAGTGACGTAAGCGTAAACAATTCGCGAAATGTCGGCGATCAGCGTCGCCGACACCGCCGGATCCTTGATTCCGCGTGTAAGCACAACAAGGACGTATGGCTTCCTCCCAGGTGGGTAGACAACCGCAGCGTCGTGAGATACTGCGGTGATCTCGCCTGTCTTATGTGCGACGGGCGTGCCCGGGGGCAGGCCGGCAGGAATCCCGTCGTTCACTTCCTGCGCGAGGAGAATGTCCTTCATCTCACGAGACGCGGCTGCTGACAGAGCGTTTCCCTGCTCGATTTGTCGCAGAAGTGTCGCGAGGTCTGCGGATGTCGTCGTGTTGATTATTCCAGCGTCAAACGCCTTTTGATCTTCCACGCCTCTCAGGACCTGCATTCTTGTCGCACCAACCGTTCGCGCCATTGCCGTCACGTTCGCGGCTCCAACAAGCGCGATGAGTTGATTCGTTGCGAGGTTGCTGGACCGCGTGATCATTCGGCGAAGCAAGTCGCGAACGGGCACTCTCGTCCCAACCAGCGCGTAAAGCGCCGTGTCTTCGTCGTCCGCCTTGTTGAGCGAGAACGGTGAGCCATCGGCAAGCGACGAAAACTGATTGATGAGAAGGATTTCCTGATCGAGCGAAAACGCGCCGAGCTGTGTGCGACGAAGCACTTCGATCATGACAGGGATTTTCATCGTGCTTGCCGCGTGAAACACCGTGTCAGCGTTGATGTCGGTTTTCTGCCCTGTTTGCAGGTCTTCGAAGCTGACTGCCACGACTGCGCCGGGTGTTGCCTCGATACGCCGGTTTATTTCGTCCCGAAGCGAATCGGACGCCTGAATCGTCATCGCTGAGAATGCGGCGAACGCAATTAGAATCATCGACCGCGCTCGTTAGCGTCCGCCAACTTCGTCCCAGATGCGCAGCGTATGGCTCTCCTTCAGATAGATGGAGCCAACCACGAAGGTCACAAGGGCGACGGTGATCGGGTAAATCAGTCCGGCGTAGATATTTCCCGTCTTCGCAACGACCGCGGTCGCTATCAGGGGAAGAAATCCGCCGAACCAGCCGTTGCCGAAGTGATACGGAAGCGACATCGACGTGTAACGAATCTTCGCTGGGAATGATTCAACGAGAAATGCGGCGATCGGACCGTATACCATGGTGACGAAAATCACCTGCACGAAAACGAGCAGCATCAGGACGACAGGTTGAACGGGGTCCGAGTACGCCTTCATCGCGTGATAAATCGGATAGTACGAGAGCGCGGCAAAAAGATTCCCGGCCATCATGATTTTCTTGCGACCGATCCGGTCAGACAGCGATCCGAAAACAATGAAGAGCGGGGCGCCGAGGAGTAGTGCAACTGCCACGATCCCATAGGCGGTGGCAATTGGCACCTTGAGCACTGTCTGCAAAAAGAACAGGGCGTAGAACTGACCGGTGTACCAGACGACGGCTTGTCCAGCCGTTGCGCCAAAAAGGACCAGAAAGAATATTTTCCACGCGCTCCACGTGCCAAAGCTCTCCTGTATGGGCGCCTTCGAGGTAGTGCCAGCGTCCTTGAGCTTCGTGAAGAGCGGCGACTCCTTCAAACGGATGCGGATGTAATAAGACATCCCGACGAGGAGAATCGAGAGGAGGAACGGAATTCTCCATCCCCATTCCTTGAATGCCTCCTCGCCTACGTAGTGCCTGGTGACAAGGATCACGATGAGGGAAACGAACAGGCCGAGCGTTGCGGTGGTCTGGATGAAGCTCGTGTAGAAGCCGCGCTTACCGTCGGGAGCGTGCTCAGCGACGTATACCGCAGCACCGCCGTATTCGCCGCCGAG
>JBDUEH010000665.1:0-1860 GCA_040002555.1 Gemmatimonadales bacterium
ATCTCGCGGTCTGAGTGAAGATTTTCGACGTCGCCTGGACTCACTGATGCCAGCGATGGCTGCTCGACCCTCAGATACCGAAGCTGTGACTGCATCTCGACCAGCTTCGAGAAATTCGCGACGAGCTGCGCCTTGCGCGCGCTCCTGAATTGCATCGCCGTGAAAATCAATCCGCCCGCAATGGCGAAGGACGTCAACGCCTGAAGTGTTATCTGAACGATCTGAAGAGTGGGAGACATGCCAGTTGGAGAAAATAGAGTGAATGGCCGTGACAACGTGACAGGGGAGAGAACGTCTTCAAATGTGATTCGTCAAGCGGTTAGGGGACCTCGTTCCGGACCGCCGAGCGGCTGGTGCGATTCGGGACGAGAACCGCACCGACAATTGCCACGATCAACGCTTCCGGAATCGCGAAGGGAAACCTGAGCGTGTCGAAGTCATCTACGCGGAACGCAATTCTTCACTGAAGTCGCTGAGTCTCAAAGCGACACCTGGTCCGAACCCGGGTTGCTTTTTGTAACAAAGTACTTTATGTTCGTAGTGAGTACCATGTCCTAACGAAACACCGGGCGACCGAATGAATCCACTATCCCTACTCAAGCACCCGAGCGCGTTCATTCCCGTTGCAATGTCTCTCGGTGCCCTCGCAACGGTGTTGATTTTCGTCGCCTCGCACGGCACGGCTCCCCAGGCAGATGAGGGTGCAGCTGCCCACATTTGGCAGCTGCTCATGGCGGCCCAGACACCTATCGTATTGTTCTTCGCGATCAAGTGGGGGCCGCAGTCACCAAGGCAGGCTCTGTCCGTCTTAGCTCTGCAAGTGGGTGCCGCGTTAGCCGCGATGGCGCCCGTTTTCCTGCTCCACTGGTAGGCGCGTTCACGCTATCCGGTCGCGGGTGTTCTCGCAATCGTCGTCCGCAGCTGCGCCAACTCGGAGCGCAGTTCGGACATGCTTCTGAGAAATATCATCCGGGTATCGCCAGCTGATTGGCTTGCGGATTTCGCTCCAGCGCCGCCGACGATGAGCGTGACGTCCGGCGGAATCCGGGCCTCGAGATCGCGAAGCTCCGTTGCGTTTCTCGACTTCCTTTCAGTGAACACCATGCTGATACCAATTGCCTTCGCGCGCGTTCGGATCGCAGTCTCTGCAATTTCGGAAATAGGGAGATCTGTTCCCAGGTAGATCACGCGCCATCCCTCACTGCCCGCGGTTGCGGCGGCCATCAGCGCGCCGTTGGCGTGAGGCTCACCGTCGAGCGTCGCGATCACAATGGTCGGGCTTCCGTCCAATCCCGTCATCAGCGGTGCCGAGTCGCTCACGACTCTCTGGAGCACTGCGGTTGCGACGTGCTCTTGCGAGATGTTTAGCAGGCCATCATGCCATCGCTCGCCGACCTCCCGGAGAAATGGAGCCGCAATCGAATCGATGAACGTGACGAGCCCGTAGCGAGAGAGGCTGCGGCGGAGCAGCGACTCGAGTCCGGCAGGATCGAGAGCATCGGTGAACGCGATGGCCTGGATGACGAGCGAGTCTGGCTCCTCAGCCGAAATGAACAAGGCCGGTGCCGCAGGGGCGGGTGGCTCGATGCCACGAACTATTTCCTCCAGCTTCGCTTTGCTGAGTGAAGCGACGTGGCTGATGCCGTGTCCTCCGCGAGTTGCACGATGGAGGAGCGAAAGTCGTTCGATGTCCGCGTCGGAGTAGATGCGCTGGCCACCCGGCGACCTTTTTGGCTCGACCACTCCATATCGCCGTTCCCACACACGCAGAACGTCCGGCGTGAGTCCGGTGCGGTCCGAGACTACTCCTATCGGGTGGCGTGCATCGTTTGACGGGGGCATGCGCAATAATCTGGCATT
>JBDUEH010000666.1:0-1855 GCA_040002555.1 Gemmatimonadales bacterium
GACACGACGATCAAGATCATCATCTTCGTGCTCTTCATTGGTGCGTTGCTCGCAGTCATCGACATCCTCCTCAATCTCATCCTCGTGAAGGGAATCCCCTCGCTGTTCACTGGACGCTGATCGTGGAGCATAGATGGTACGCCATCCAGACCACGTCTGGACATGAGAACAAGGTTCGTAATCTTCTGACGCGGAGGATCGAGTCCGATCCTCGTCTGCCGGAAGATCGTCCGATTCGCCAGGCTCTTGTTCCGACGCAAGAAGTCGTCGAGATCAAGAACGGCAAGAAAGTGAATATCGAGCGGAAGATTTATCCGGGTTATGTTCTGGTCGAGATGGTGATGGACCAGGAGACGTCGCACACGGTGAACGGAATTCAGGGTGTGATCAAGTTCGTCGGTCATGAGCGTCTTCCGCAGCCGCTTCGTCCAGACGAAGTCAATCGTCTGCTCGGAGTCTCCGATGAGTCCGAAGCCGAAGCGCCGAAAGAAGAGATTCCATTCCTCGTCGGTCAGGCCGTCGCGATCACTGAAGGTCCGTTCACGGACTTCAACGGAACGGTCGAGGAAGTCATCGTGGACAAGGGCAAGGTTCGAGTGTCGGTTTCGTTGTTCGGACGTCCGACTTCTGTCGAGCTCGACTATCTACAACTGAAAGGCTATTAGCCGATCGTTCCGGGCTCGATGCTTGAAACCAAAACCAGCTTAGTCGGCTGGTTTTTGTCTTCTTGCGGTCGATGAACCGCGCTACTATATGATGCTGTCGACTGGCCATTACTCTCCGCTACGAGGAACGTCGCCATGTCTCATCTCATCCGCTCCATTCTCGTGATCGCTGGGGCCAGCGCGCTCGCGGCTCTGCCCGTACAGGCTCAGTCTGACGTGATTGAGGTCGTCGTCATGAACGGACCGCACGCGGGGAAGTACAGGCAAGCGTCGGAAGTCTCCTGCATTCACTATAAAAAGCAGCAGATTTACGCCGCGACGTGGACGAACCTCGACGACCAGATAAATACCCAGTTCGGCAAGGCGACTCAGGCCAGAAACAACGCAAACGAGATGACCACTGCGGCGGTCAATATTTTGAATCCTGACGACCCGGGAGCGAAATACGGTGAGCTTCGCATCGCGTTCGGCCGTGGAAAGCAAGCGATCAAATATTCAGTCGCTCGGGCGCCGCTCAAGCTTACGATCAAGGGCGAGGGCGCCGAGATCGTGTCAGAAGGCAAGACGAAAGATGGCATCCAGCTTCGAGTGACTGGAAGGTGCTCGAAAGTCGAAGTGTTTTGACATGAGCGGCGATTCTCCTCCTCGCGTAAGCCCGGAATTCGCGCAGCGGGAGCGTCGGCGAGCCCGGGGGGCCGGCCTCCTGGGCGTCGGCATGGGCTTGGTTATTCTGGGGGACGCCGTCGATGCCATGAGGACGGGACGACTGATCGACTTTGGCCGCAGCGGATCCTCAATTATTCTGCCGGGCTGGGCAGTGGCCGCGATTGGGTTGTTCGTTCTGTACATCAGCGTCTCAATCCTATGGCGGTTCGCGCGGAAGACTTGAGGCGTGCGAACCGCGACCAGAGGATTCGGTACGAAAATTGTAGCCAGACCTTCCATCGGCCGGGAAACCGCCTTACATTAGAAGGCTGTATCAGAGCCACAGCGATCCACTCCTGATCGCGGGTGGTGGCCCTTGCGCGGGGCGGCCGATAAGGCGAGTAGCGCAACCGTCGGATACCACTACGACGTTAAGACCAACTGTGGGAGTCGGATCCGCGCAGCTCCAGCAAGAGCTCCCCGCGGGCAAACGCATAAGGAGTATCATGGCAAAAAAGGTCATCGGATTCGTCAAGCTGCAGATT
>JBDUEH010000667.1:0-1851 GCA_040002555.1 Gemmatimonadales bacterium
AGACCGTCGCTGCACACCAGTCCGACATTGTTCCATGATTGAGGAACCTTCGTCACGGTTGGCGCCGCCTCCGGACCGCCAATCGCGCTGGACAGGACATTCGCCCAGCGCTTGAACCCAGCATCCTCGCGATTGAAAACGCCCTGTTTCACGAACTCCTCGGCCATGGTCTGATCGCGCGAGATCTGGATCAGCTCGCCGTCGCGCAAAACGTAGCAGCGACTGTCGCCAACCTGCAGCAGATACGCATACGGCCACACACCGAGCCACAGCGTGAGTGTCGTCGCCATTCCCTTTCGCTCGGGATTCGTTGCGGCTTCGACTGCAAGCTCCTCATGAACCCTAAGCGCCGCTTCTTCCAGCTCTCTCACGAAGTTGGAGTCATCATTGGCGTCGGTTGTGTAATAGCAGTCGAGCGCTTTCGTCACATAACGGGTCACATGCTCGAGGGCGATGCGGCTCGCTTCCTCCCCCGCTCTCGCGCCACCGACACCGTCGGCCACAAGCGCCATGAAGGCAAGTCGCTCGTTGTGCTGAAGCGGCGTCAGATCGGGAAGGCTTGTGTGGTAGACCTCGATTCGGCGCTCGAGAGAGCAAAGAAGGAAGTGATCTTCGTTGTTCTGGCGCACTTTACCGACATGTGTCAGGCCGAACACGTCGAGCTCGTTGTCGCGTGGCCGGCGACCAATGCCAACCGCAACATGGTCTACCTGGCTGGTCACGATTCGTTACGGCGGCAGATCTGAACCTTTGTGTTTTCGGTTTGCACCATTGCCTCATCCGTTCGCAGAGAAACCTGCACCCGCGATCCTTGCCCAATCTGCAAACTGCGGGAAACCGCCGCCAGCGGAGCGGCTGTTTGGAGGCTCTTACAAACCCCGGACGTCCGGCCTCCTGCCCCGCTTAGTTGAACTGCCGAAGCTCGATTTCATCTGTGCCAACGGTGTTAACGGCAGTTCTGTGGTTGTCGGTGGCAACGACGCTGCGAGGGGCTACAGCTTTTTCTGCCGGGGATCGGGCTTCACGACAAACGGTTGTGTTAGAGTCTTGCCATTCGCCGTCAGCTTAGCTGCGAATGTGCCCGTTAACGGAATCACTTCCCTGAATCCTCCACCGCCACCGGCTGGCGTAGCCGGAGGTGGAGCAACTGCATTCCAGACAACGCGGTGCATTCCTGGCGCTCCTGAAAACGGCTCAGGTGGGTTGCGCCATAACGGTGACACGTTTGGAATTCCTCCAGCATTTGCCCTTCTTGCAGGCGTTGGAGTCCGCACGGCGGGGTCCGTGCTGAATTTTTGAAGACTGGTGCCCGCCGCATCCAGGATCTCGAGCGTGACAGTTCCATTCGTTTCTGCCCCGAGATAGAAATTGATTGTCGCGCCGTTTGGAGCGTTCTGCGCCTGTGGTTCATCCTGCTGCGTCGGCGTTCCGTTGTCGCTCGTCGAAATGAAGTTCACGGCATCTGCGGGCTTGAACAGCCACACGTCTGACTTCATCACCGATGAATCGAGCTGTCGGAGCGGACTGATGTCGTCGATCACCCAGAAGCCTCGCCCATGCGTCGCGATGATGAGATCGTTCAGGTAGATCTCCATGTCTCTCATCGATGTCGTCGGCAGGTTCTGTTGAAGCGGATGCCAGTTGTCACCGTCGTCGATCGAGAAGTAAACGGCACGCTCGGATCCGGCGAACAAGAGGCCGCGACGCGACGGGTCTTCCTTCACCGTGTGCACGTAGACGCCGGCCGGAAGTCCTTTCGTAATTTTCTGCCAGGTCTTTCCCGAATCTTTCGTCCGGTAGATGTACGGGTCGAAGTCCTGAAGCTGATGCCGGTCGACACTCGCGTAAGCC
>JBDUEH010000668.1:0-1850 GCA_040002555.1 Gemmatimonadales bacterium
GACGTGAATGTCCGCCTCGCTCCAGAAGCGCGTCAACGCGCGAGCGATCTCGAAAGATTGCCGCTCGTGATCCCGGCCGCGAATGGAGGAACCTCGACGCTTCCGTTGGGCCAGATCGCGACGGTCACGCAGGGACTCGGCCCAGCACAGATCACACATCTGGACGCTGACCCCGTTGTCACCGTTCAAGCGAATACCTCAGGCCGCGATCTGACCTCGGTCATGAAGGACATCAACGCGCGCATCGACAAGATGAATCTTCCGCCGGGCGTGAGACTTACGCAGGGCGGCGAAGTCGACAGTCAGGCCGAAGTGTTCGGGCGTATCTTCACGGCGCTCGGCATCGCAGTGATGCTGATGTACCTGATTCTCGTTGTGCAGTTCGGATCGTTCATCGAGCCGCTCGCGATTCTCATCTCGCTACCGCTGTCACTCATCGGCGTGATGCTCGCGCTGATGATCACCGGTAGCACCATCAACATCATGAGCCTCATCGGGGTGATTCTCTTGATGGGCATCGTGGCAAAGAACGCCATCTTGCTCATCGACTTCGCGAAATGGGCTCGAGAAAGAGATGGCCTGTCTCGACGCGAAGCACTGATTCAGGCGGGCGCAATTCGATTGCGCCCAATCATGATGACGACTCTCGCACTGATCGCCGGCATGATTCCGGTTGCTCTCGGACGCGGTGAAGGCGCGGAGTTCCGCGCCCCGCTCGGCCGCGCAGTAATCGGCGGTGTAATCACGTCGACATTGCTGACTCTAATCGTCATCCCGACGTTCTATGAGATCATGGACGAGTGGCGTGAGTGGGTCATGCACAAGTTCGGGCTCGATCCAAAGGGCACGGTTGAACATCGCGTGCCACCTGGTACGGTTACGCCGTCTCCCGAGCCGGTGATGAGCTCTGCGCGGTCGTAATTATCACGACTGCGCCAATGATGATGGCTGCGGCGACTGCCGTGCGAAGTGACAACGCTTCGCCGGCCAGTGCCCAGCCGAGGAATACCGCGACGACCGGATTCACGTATGCGTAAGTCGAAACGCGCGAAGGCGGCTGGTGCGAAAGCAGCCAGATGAAAGCAGTAAAGCCGACGAGTGAGCCCATCGTCGTGAGATAGATGAAGCCTCCAATCGACCTCACAGAAATTCCGGCGGGGTCGAAGTGCATTGGCTCACGAAAAATAAGCGACGCGACGAGCAGGAGCGCTCCGCCGCAGATCATTTCCATACCCGTCGCGAGAATGGCCGATCGAGGCATCACAGCGTGCTTCGAGAAAATGGAGCCGAGCGCCCAAGAGAGGGACCCGAAAATGATGACGATCACGCCGGTGAGCTGAATACCGTTTCCGCCAGCGGGTTGCGAAACCGGGTGCAAGGCGGAAGGGCCAATCAGTACCATAATGCCCGCTAGCCCGACGATCAGGCCGATCACTACTCCGATGCCGGGGCGCTTGCCGTTTGGTCGCAGCCAGTCGATCAACACCATCCAGAAAGGAAGTACCGCAAGAAGTACTGCGGTGAGTCCGGATGGGACAAGCTTCTCTGCCCAGACGACCGCACCGTTTCCGAAGACGAGCAGACCGGTGCCGACGATAGCGGTGTTTCTCCATTCGAGGTGGCTTGCCTTTCCTTCCCCCCGCGCGCGCGACCACAAAAACAACACCACGCCGGAAATCAGAAAGCGCACACCGGCCATCATGAATGGCGGAAGCGTTTCGATCGCGAACCTGATGGCGAGGTAAGTAGAACCCCAGATGATGTAGACTGCCGCAAAAGCGGCGATGACTCTACTCCGCGGTGCGTCTGTTTCGTTTCTTGTCAGAGTGCTTTTTCTTTTCCGTGAGGCG
>JBDUEH010000669.1:0-1845 GCA_040002555.1 Gemmatimonadales bacterium
GACCTTCTTTTCAGGGCCGCGCACGAGCCTGATTCAGTGAAGGCGAAGCAGCTCGCTACTCAGGCGTACGTATTGATGAAAGCGCGTCAGGACCGATGGTTCAAAGGCGACGACGCGAACTGGAAACCATACGATGACATCTTCCTCACTATGGAAGGGCTTGGGCAGTGGGCCGCGTACGCGTGGCTCTCCGATCCACGAGGCGCGGCACTTCCAGGTCTCGACGCAGAAAATGGAATGCGCGGCGGACGACGATGGTGGTCGCAGGATGAAGGACTGGGACTGTTCCTCGTCATCGACCGATTTCTTCCCAACTGGGCGTCGCAAGCTTTCGCAGAACGGCCGGTGATCGGTCTCGACTTGTTGAGACAAGCAGTCGGGTTTGAATGAATTCTTTTAAAAAATCCTTGAATTTTGAAGTAATTATTTGAATATTTCTCGGAGAGTTAAAAGAATAACTTGATTTTTCCGAGAATTTCCGATGCCTAAACAGCAAAAACTCCGAATTAAGCACCTGGATCGCCAATTAATGGCGTTTCGGCGTGAACTCGATGTGCCTCCGCCTACAAAGGGATGGCTACACGAAATCAGACTCGCCCTCGGAATGAACCTGCGTCAATTTGCCACGAGGATGGGTTCGCCTGCGCCGCAGAATGCGAACGCAATCGAGAAAAGCGAAGCAGATGGAAAAATCAGCCTCAACGCGCTGCGAGCTGCGGCGCAGGCCCTTGGCTGCGAACTGGTGTATGGAGTCGTCCCGCGGGCATCGCTCGAAGCACTGATACGGGCAAGGGTCGAAGATGTTGCGCGACAACGAGTCAACCGAATTGCTCATACCATGAGCCTTGAAAGTCAGAGTGTCACGTCCGCCTATCTGGATTCGGAAATCCGTCAACAAATTGCCGAAATGATGGCTAATCCGCCCAGGGAGCTATGGGATTCCCAACCTTTCCGCTAGAACCCGGGCAGACGCCATTATCTGACGAGGAAAAGCTTGGCCTGATTCCGAGTTATATCAAAACCGTCGGCGAACTGAATGAGTGGGAATACGACAACATTCTCCGTGGCCAGAAATGGGCATTCAGTAGACGGCACAAGGCCATCCTTTCAGAAGATTTCATCAGGACGCTACACAAGAAAATGTTCGGTGAGACCTGGGATTGGGCAGGTGAGTATCGAAAGTCCAACAAGAACATCGGCGGTCCAGCCTACATGATCCCAACCGAAATTCGGGAGGTTCTGGATACAGCGAGGTTTTGGGAGGGCGAGCAGACTTTCGACACTCGTGAGATCGCTGTTCGCCTTCACCACCGGCTCGTAAAAGTTCATCCATTCCCGAATGGAAACGGCCGCCACACCAGATTGTTTGCTGACATCTATCTCCTCAATCGGGGCGAACCGCCCTTCAAGTGGGGTGGAGGGGCCGATTTGACGTGGGAGAGTACACCGAAGCAAGTCTATCTGGATGCATTGCAGCAAGCGGACAATCTCGACTATGCGCCGCTTCGCGACTTCGCAGAGAGGTAAAAGAAAGCACGAACAGGCGGCCGCTATTGTCCCGCGTTGAGATGATTCCAATTGAGAATCGCGTTGAAGCCAAGTGCAAACGTGCCCTGTGTCTGCCAACGCCAGAATGGACGAATCGCGAACATCACGAGGTGACCTGTTCCGATGCTCTCGTCCACGAGTTGAGCACGATTGGAAAGCGCAGCACCGCCTTCGAGCGTGCCTGACAGCAGCATGTCCGATGGCTTTTCAGGGAATTGCAAAATCACGCGCGTGCGCGCGTTCGGATCCGCGGTCACGCCCGCGAGCGTTTGCGGCGCCGTTGCGCGAGTGCGCGTC
>JBDUEH010000670.1:0-1839 GCA_040002555.1 Gemmatimonadales bacterium
CGTTCATCGTTGTGAATATCGCCGAGCGTACGATTCTGATCGGCGGGACGCGTTACGCGGGTGAGTTGAAAAAGTCGATGTTCACGATCATGAATTACCTGCTTCCGAAGCAGGGCGTTCTATCGATGCACTGCTCCGCCAACAAGGGTGCAGCTGGTGACACAGCGTTGTTCTTTGGATTGTCGGGAACTGGCAAGACGACGCTGTCTGCCGATCCTCATCGCGGACTCATCGGTGACGACGAGCATGGCTGGTCGGGAGATGGAATCTTCAACTTTGAAGGTGGCTGTTACGCCAAGGTTATCCACCTTTCGCGCGACAGTGAGCCCGACATCTACCAGACCACGCAGATGTTCGGCACCATCCTCGAGAATGTGAAGCTTGATCCGGCGACGAAGCAGGTGTTGTTCGAGGACCAGTCGATCACCGAGAACACGCGTGCTTCGTATCCGCTGAACTACATCCCGAATTATGTGGCTAACGGTCGCGGTGGGCATCCGAAGAATGTCGTGTTCCTCACGGCTGATGCATTCGGCGTTCTGCCACCAATCGCGAAGCTCACGCCCGAGCAGGCGATGTACTATTTCCTCTCGGGGTATACTGCAAAGCTGGCGGGAACAGAGCGTGGAGTGACTGAGCCGCAGGCGACTTTCTCCGCCTGCTTCGGCGCGGTATTCCTCGTCTGGCACCCCACCAAGTACGCCGAGATGCTCGGCGAGCTTCTCAAGGAACATCGATCGAACGTGTGGCTGGTGAACACCGGCTGGAGCGGCGGCGCTTACGGTGTCGGCAAGCGGATGAAGCTGTCGTACACGCGTGCGATGATTCGCGCGGTGCTCGATGGATCGCTCGACAAGGCCGAGGTTAATGAAGATCCGATTTTCGGCTTGTCAGTTCCAAAAAACATCGACGGTGTTCCCGAGGCTGTGTTCAATCCTCGTGGAACGTGGCCCGATGGCGCGGCTTACGACGAGCAGGCGAAGAAGCTCGCTGCAATGTTCCGCAAGAACTTCGAGAAGTTCGGCGAGACAAGTGAGTCGATCAGAACGGCTGGCCCCAAGGGCTGAGCGCACCGGTCGCGCATGAAGTTCGAGATTCTGCGCGACCCGATCTGGAACAACATCCGTGTCGATCAGCTGACGCTTCAGCTCGTTGACACGGATGTGTTTCAGAGACTTCGATATGTGCGCCAGCTTGGGCTGGCGTTTCTCGTTTATCCTGGCGCCACCCACTCGCGCTTTGAGCACGCGCTCGGCGCCTATCACCTGTCGCGCACGACGCTGGCGTTATTGGCCGAGCGAAATGGGCTTGGCGGTGCTGATGCTGAGGAGCAGGCGATTGTGCGGGCGGCGGCGCTGCTGCATGATGTAGGGCACTATCCGTTCTCGCATGCGCTGGAGGAGATCGGCCAGCTGCATCATGAGGATGTCGCGCGTCCGCTGATCACGCAGGGCCCGGTCGCGGAGATTCTGAAGAAGGAGATTTCGTCTTCAGCGCCGGAGAGAATCCTCGCGCTGATTCGAGGCGTGAGTGAGAGTCCGCTTCAGGGATTGATTTCCGGGTCGCTCGATCTCGACAAGATCGAGTATCTCAAGCGCGATGCTTTCATGTGCGGAGTGCCGTATGGGGAGATCGACGTTGATCGGTTGATCAATTCAATGACGCTGATCGACGATCCTGATACCGGTCACAAGGTGATGGGTGTGCGTGAGAAGGGATTGTCGGCGCTCGAGTCGTTGTTGTTCGCGAAGTATCAGATGTACCGCAATGTGTACTGGCAGCATGCGGTGCGGAGTGCGACTGCGATGTACAAGCGGATGGTCGAGGATGCGTTGAGGA
>JBDUEH010000671.1:0-1839 GCA_040002555.1 Gemmatimonadales bacterium
CGCAGGAGCTCAAGCAGCAGCAGGAAGAGCTCAAGAAGTCGAACTCCGAGCTCGAGGCGCAGACGAAATCACTGCGCAGCTCGGAAGAACTGCTGCGCGATCAACAGGTCGAGCTGCAGCAGGTCAACGAAGAGCTGGAAGAAAAAGCGTCGTTGCTCGCTGAGCAGAACAGGAAGGTCGAGCAGAAGAACGACGAGGTCGAATCCGCACGTCTCGCCCTCGAAGAGAAAGCAGAGCAGCTCGCGTTGAGCTCCAAGTATAAGTCGGAGTTCCTGGCGAACATGTCACACGAGCTCCGAACGCCGTTGAATAGCCTGTTGATCCTGTCAAAGTTGTTGACGGACAACAAGGACAAGAATCTGTCACCGAAGCAGGTTGAGTACGCGCAGACGATTTACTCGTCCGGCAGCGACCTGCTTTCCCTGATCAACGACGTCCTTGACGTTTCGAAAGTCGAGGCCGGCAAGATGGAGATCACGCCGACCGATGTGCCGATAGAGGAAGTGAATGGCTCGCTGCAGAGGAGCTTCACTCCTGTTGCGGAGCAGAAGGGTTTGGCTTTCAAAGTCGAGATTCAGCCCGACACTCCGAAGACGATGTTCACCGACGGGCAACGCGTCGAGCAGGTCCTGAAGAATCTGTTGTCGAATGCGTTCAAGTTCACAACCGAAGGAACGGTGACGCTCACGGTAAGGAAGGCGGAAGGCAATCGCCGATTCCTGAATTCGGCGCTCAATTCTGGCGGAGGAGTGGTTGCTTTTGCAGTAGCAGATACGGGCGTTGGCATACCACAGGACAAGCAAAGACTCATTTTCGAGGCGTTCCAGCAGGCCGATGGGACCACCAGCCGGAAGTTCGGCGGCACCGGACTCGGCCTCACTATCAGCCGAGAGCTTGCGAGGTTGCTCGGCGGTGAGATTCGGGTGGAAAGCACGCCAGACAAGGGAAGCACGTTCACGCTCTTCCTGCCGCTGCGGTATAAGGAGCCGGCGCCGGATTCGTCACGCGGTGCGAGCATGATGACTAACGTCGTCGATGCTCCAGCCACACCAAAAATCAGTCCGAACCCGACTTGGCGTCCTACGCCAGCGCGGGCAACGCCTGCGCAACGCGCAGCTGTACCGGAACGGCGGGCGAAGCAGTACGTGGTCGAAGACGATCACGAGAGCGTGACTGTCGGCGATCGAACTGTGCTCGTCATCGAGAACGACGCGAACTTCGCGAAGGTTCTTCTCGGAATGGCGCAGGAGAAGGGATTCAAGGGAATTGTGTGCCTGGACGGCGACAGTGGACTTGCCGCCGCGCACGAATACCGTCCTGATGCGATCACGCTCGATATCGACATGCCTGGCCTGGACGGATGGAAAGTGCTCGAGCGCCTGAAGCATCACCCGAACACGCGACACATCCCCGTTCACATTATCAGCGGTGTCGAAAGGCGCCAGCAGGGACTGAAGCTCGGGGCAATGGCATACCTTTCCAAGCCGGTGAGCAAGGAGGCACTCGATGATGCGTTCGCGCGGATCGCGTCATTCATCGACGACGTTCCCAAGCATCTTCTCGTCGTCGAAGACGACGAAACGCAGCGAAAGGCGATCGTTGAGCTGATCGACCACGAAGACGTCGAGATCACTGCCGTGGATTCGGCCGAAAACGCAATGAAGGAACTGGCGTCGAACAAGCACTACGACTGCGTTGTGCTGGACCTTGGTCTCCACGACATGAGCGGCTTCGATCTTCTCGAGAAAGTGAAGTCGGACCCGAGCAAGGCCGATCTTCCGATCATCGTTTACACGGGCAAGGAGCTAACGTCCGCGGAAGAGACGCGGGTCAAGAAAT
>JBDUEH010000672.1:0-1834 GCA_040002555.1 Gemmatimonadales bacterium
TCGGCGGTTGCCATCATCGCACTGTCGGTCGTCGGTGCGTCCTTCTTCGCGCATGCGCCGAGTGCGAGGACCGCTCCCGCAACAAGGGCGAATTGTGCGTGGTTCGAGTGACTCTTGAACATTGATACCCCCAGATAGGTTCGGATCGAGGAATACGGTTTCACCGTTTCCGCCACGTGTTACGGGCGCAAGTTGTACGCCGGGAGTCGCTATCAGGATTCCAAGCCGACGTGCCCGAATATTGGGGCTGAGGAGGAGCCAAGGGGCAAAGACGAGACGCATTGGGACAACGTATTTCGGAATGATTGCGGGAAATCTCCGGTCTATCCCTTAACTTGTTAGTCGGCCCGGCGTCCAATCGGAACCAAGGTCTAACCCATCAGGAGGCTCGATGCGCAGGATTGCTTGCTTGACCATCGCCGCACTTTCATTCGCGGCGTGCTCCAACGAAACCACCGCGCCGAACACCTCCGATCTGACCATGGATGCCGGGGCTTTCGGCACCGCTCTGACCGTTGCCGGCGGATACGAAGCCGAAGTGTATCAGACCCGTTTGGCAAACGGACTACCTGACAGCCTCAAGCTCACGGACGCCCAGCAGGCCAAGATCAAAGCGCTGATCGATGCATTCAACGCTACGACCAAGGCAGATCGCGAGACGCTCAACGCAATCCTCCAGCAGGCCCGCGACGCAGCAAAAGGCAAAGACCGTTCGGCCGACGTCGGAAAGATTCTCGCAAAAGGCGTCGAGATCCGTGTCCGCCTTGCCGCCGCCGAGGCCAAGCTTAAGGCCGACATCGATGCAGAGCTTACGGCCGACCAGCGGGCATGGCTCGCGGCTCATGAGCCGAAGAAGTGCAAACCGGACAGGTTCGCCCCGCTGAGCGACACACAGAAAGGCCAAATCAAGGCACTCGAGAAGGCTTTCGAAGACAACAACAGAGCCGACCTTCAGGCCTTGAAAGCAGCCTACCAATCGGCAGACGGAAAGTCGAAGGCCGAGCGTGAGACGATTCTCGCGGGAGTGGCTCCAGCCATCGCGCGACTCGAAACTGCCAGAAAGGCACTGACTGCAGCGATCGGCGCCGTGCTGACACCGGAGCAGAAAGCTTCCGGCTGTCTCCCACTCGGTTAGCTGACCGCGGATTGCAGGTGGCCGACCGACGGCCACCTGCTGTACCCGCCTGTGGCGAAACTCCGCCGCCCGGTACCAGATTCTTTAGGTGCGCTACTTCTCATTTGCGTTCCTCGTTGCGACCCTCGCATGCACGAATGCGACTGCCCAAGGTCCGGCCTCGAAACTGGCCCCGGTTCGGGCCGACACCGCTACCCTCCGCCGCAAGCTCGACTCCCTCGTCGACGCACATCATGGGGTGATCGGCTACAGCATCATCGATATCGACAACAACGTCCGCATGAGTCGGCGCGGCGACGAGACGTTTCCGACCGCGAGTCTCATCAAGGTCCCCGTCCTCGTCACGGTCTACGATCTCGTAGCGAAAGGACAGCTCTCATTGTCCGACCAGCTCACGGTTCTCAAGCTCGATCAGGTGCCTGGCTCGGGAGTCCTTCAGTACATGCACAACGGGATGGCACTCACGGTCGAAGATGCCGCGTGGCTCATGATCACACTCAGTGACAACACCGCGACGAATATTCTGCTCGACCGCATCATCATTCGCCGAGTGTGGGCCAAGATGGACTCGCTTGGGCTGCATAACACGAAGGTTCATTCCAAGTCATTCCTGCGCAATTCGAGCGTCGCGATGGACAGTTCGGTCAAATACGGGTTGGGAGTCACGACGCCAAACGAAATGGCGCGGCTGTTCGAGCT
>JBDUEH010000673.1:0-1820 GCA_040002555.1 Gemmatimonadales bacterium
GTCGTCGGATATCAGATGGCGTGCGGCGACCTGCCGTTCAACGCGCCCAACACTCCGTCCATGCTGGTGAAGCACCTGTCGGAGCGCCCCGTGCCTGTTGACGAACGGCGCCTTGACCTGCCGCCGGATCTCGCGCGAGTCATCATGATTCTGCTCGAGAAGGATCCAGCGAATCGTTTTCCTGATGCGACGTCAGTTGTCACCGCGCTCAGCAGCGGTGTCATGCCGACTCTTCGCACCGCCCAGGCACCGGCGAGCGTTCCGGCATACGGACTGATTGGAAGCCCCGGACTTTCCGGATTGTCATCGCAACGCGACAGCTCGGCTTCGCGCGGAACGCTAGCGACGCGGACGGGAGGGGGCCTCCGCGGAAGCCGCGGCGCACCCAATCCGGATGAGCTCGATCGCTGGAATGCCGAGCCAGTAAGAAAATTCCGCAAGAAGCTTGCACCGTATCTGGCCGTAAACGCGATCATCATCCCGGTTTCGCTCTTTGGCGACGGCGGATTTTTCACGATCACCGCAATCTGGTCGATCATGATGGCCGTGCAGTACTCCAAGCTCTGGCAGGAAGGCTTCAACTGGCGCGACGTTTTTCGCCAGCCGCGCGATCGCCTGATGTTCGACGTTGCCGCGGAAACGATCGACGACGCGCGCGCGCTGTTCGACGAGACAAAGCGGGAGCAGGTTCGCGCGCGGGCTCGCGAGCGAGCGTCGGCTGGACTGTTTCCCGAGAGCAGAGCAGGTGGGTCGTCCAACCTGGTGGGCGGTGGAAGCTCGCGTATGCCGCGATCGCCGTTGCCCGGTGAAAGCAGCCCGCAACAGCTTCCGGCGGACAATTCGCCATACGGTTCCGCGCTCGCGTCCATTCGCATGGATCGTGACGAGATCTATCGGCAGATGCAAACGATGACGAAGGACGAGCGGGAGCAGATTCCTGACGTCCAGACATCAGCCGATGCGATCTACCGGAAAGGAATGCAGGTTGCGAGCACGCTCGCAGAGCTCGACCTGCGCGATAATCGCGACACGCCTGAAGGGATCGAGAAGGAGATCACGCAGCTCGAGGCTCAGGCGAATCCGCTCGACTATCGCGCGAGTGAGGAACGCGTTCGACGTCTTGCTCATCTCAAGAGGCAACGCCGGGTGGTGGCTGACCTCGCGAAAAGGCGAGTCGAGGCAGAGACCAAGCTTGAGCATTGCCGCCAGCTGCTACGTAGCATGCGGCTTGAATTGCTTCGCTACCGTTCAGCTGGTATGGGCGGAATCACCAGCGGCTTGACGATGGTGACTCAGCAAGCACAGCTCGTCGTGAAGGAGATGGGCTATCTGTCCGACGCCGCGGCGGAAGTGAACGCCCTGTAGCGTTATAGGCTTGCTCTGTAGGTAGGCTTATAGCTTAAAGCATACAGCTACCGCTCAAGACTCATAGCTAACCGCAGCTACTCGCTATTGGCTTCTAGCGATAGCTATTTGCTATAAGCTGTAAGAATTTGGTGACACCATGAAAACCAAATTGATATTGGCGCTTTCCGCGGCCGTCGTTGGTCTCGCATGTCGCGATAGCGCATCGGCACGCGCCGGAGCAACGAGCGGTGCTGCAAAGCCACCAACTCAGACGACCGCCGCTGCCGATCTTCGGCGCGATTCGATAAAACTTGACTCAATCGCGCGCGCGAAAATCGTTCACGTACCACGGCCTGCAATCGTCCGCGGCTTGTATGTGAACCGGTGGGCCGCCCTGGGAAGGAAAATGGGAGAGCTCATCGGCATCGCGAAGACAACTGAAGTGAATGCTCTTGTCATCGACGTGAAGGACG
>JBDUEH010000674.1:0-1819 GCA_040002555.1 Gemmatimonadales bacterium
CGGGAATGGCTGCGGCCGAAGGCGCGATGCGCGAGTCTCACCATCTGCGGCCGAGCGATGAAAGCGACTTCAGCGTCGAGACAGCAGATGCGCTGATCGATTTCTGGAAGAGCCTTACCAAAATTCTGTTTGCAGTGATACCGGCGATCGTTGCAATCGGAATCGTAGTAGGCGGAATCGTCATCATGAACATCATGCTGATGTCGGTGAGCGAGCGCACGCGCGAGATCGGCGTTCGCAAAGCCCTCGGCGCAAAGTCTCGAGACATCCGGCGACAATTTCTGGCCGAGGCGATTGTACTTGCGACCGTCGGGGGCCTGACTGGCGTGGCTGTTGGCTGGGGAATGGCGGGACTGATAGCAGTCGCATCTCCCCTGCCGGCACGCGTGAGCCTTTGGTCAGTGGCCGTTGCTCTCGTACTCGGCGCTGGAGTCGGCGTAATATTCGGAGTGTATCCCGCATCTCGCGCCGCTCAGCTCGACCCAATTGCAGCCTTGAGGCAGGAATGATGGTTGGCGAGAAATTCAGGAGCAACGTTTCGATCGCAATCGACACGCTGCGCACGAACAAGCTTAGATCGGGATTGACAATCCTCGGTGTTGTGATCGGTGTGTCAACTGTGATGATGATGGCCGCGATCGTCCAGGGAATAAAGGAACAGATCGTGAGAACGATCGAGATTGCCGGGCCGACGACGTTCTACGTAATGAAGGCGAGCTCGACTACTCCTGTGAATCCTGACCGGCTGCCAAAGTGGATTCGCGTACGGCCGGATCTCTCTGACGCCGAGGCGCGCAGAATCGCGGAGCTACCCGAAATCGAGTACGCAGCAATCTGGGGACAAACTGTCGGCCGGCTTGAATACAAGGGAGAAAGGACGCAAGCGCTGTCGATAAATGGAGCAGATGACCGATTCGTCGAAATTCAGGGCGGCGATCTCGTTGACGGCCGATGGTTCACACGACCCGAAGTCATGGCAGGTGCACCAGTTGTTGTGCTTGAAGAGGACGCGGCGAGAAAGATTTTCGGTGCCGAGTCAATCATCGACAAACAGGTAAAAGTTGCCGGACAACCGATGACGGTGATCGGCATCTACCAGAAGGCCGCCAATATTTTTCAGCCGCCTGGACAGTCAATCGGCGTCATCATGCCGTATCTCACTCTCGACCATCGGTTCACGCTCGACAAGACGAATGCCGTTTTCATCCCTGTGAAGCCAAGGAAGGGCGTAAGCGCGGCGGACGCGCAGGAAGCAGTGACGATCGCTCTTCGGGAGATGCGGGGGCTCAGGCCGGCCGACAAGAACAACTTCGACATGATCACGCAGGACCAGATTCTCGACACGTTCAACAAGATCACGGGCGTGTTCTTTCTCGTGATGATTGTTCTCTCGAGCGTGGGTCTCATGGTTGGCGGCATCGGCGTGATGGCGATCATGATGGTTTCTGTCACCAATCGCACGCGAGAGATCGGAGTGAGAAAGGCACTCGGTGCCACGCAAAAGGAGATACTGCTCCAGTTTCTCGTCGAAGCTGCTACCCTCACCGGACTCGGCGGCATAATAGGAATCGTCGTCGGACTCGTGCTCGGTAGACTCGTTACGATGTTCATGAACATCGAAGCCGGCGTGCCCGTGCTGCTCACCACGATCGCTGTTGTTGTTTCGGTTGGTATCGGGATCGTGTTTGGAATGATTCCGGCGAGACGCGCGGCAAAGCTCGATCCGATTGAAGCGCTCCGCTACGAGTAGTCTGGCCGGCGCCTATTCCCAGTCACGACTATTATTCGCCTCATGCCCAAGGTAGACATTCTTGCAATC
>JBDUEH010000675.1:0-1818 GCA_040002555.1 Gemmatimonadales bacterium
ACGGTTGGACTGCGTACAGCTCCTTGTAGAAGAACAGGTAGATCATCGGCGCATCATTGAACGCCATCTCGTCTGCCTGCTTGTAGATCGCTGTTCGCTTCGCCTCGTCCTGTTCGCGTCGTGCGTCGCCAACGAGCTTGTCGAACTGCGGATTGGAATAGAAGGATACGTTGCCGCCAACTCCCTTGTTCGCGCTGTGAAGAAGCGGGTACAGGAAATTTTCTGCATCGGGATAATCCGCAAACCAATCCTTGAGTGCCATATCCGTTTGTCCGGCCCGAGCGGCTTCGCGCATCGATGAGGCGTCTCGCTGAATGAGCTTAACACGAACGCCGGCGTCTTTCAGATTGGCCTGCACGGTCTGAGCAATGCGCGGGAACGGCGGGGTCTGCGACGACCACAGCTCGACATCGATTCCGTTTGGGAAGCCGGCCGCAGCAAGCAGTTGCTTCGCCTTCGCGACGTCGTGTACGTAACCCTTTCGCGTTGAATCGCCGCCGGGCAGCGTTGGGGGGATCACACCCGCCGCGAGATTTCCGCGTCCGCTGACAATTCCATCGAGAATCGATTTCGAATCAGTCGCGTAGTTCAGCGCCTGCCTGACGCGGACATCAGCGAGCGGTCCGCGCGTCGTATTGATCGAAATATAGAAAACACGAAGAGCTGGCGCAGACTCGAGCATCGCTTTCTTCTCGTCGGTCTGCTCCCAGTTTCTGGTCTCACCTTCAGGGACGTACAACACGTCGACATTGCCCGTCTCGAACTCTGCGACTGCCGTGCTCGGCTCGCTAATGATGCGTGCCTTGAGGCTGTCGGCCTTTGGCGCGCCCTCGAAGTAGGCTTCGTTCCTTGCGAACAAGAGATAGTCGTCGTGCTTCCATTCGACGAACTTCCATGGACCTGTGCCGATCGGATGCTCGCCGAAGTTCGCCGGCGTGGAGTCGGGAACGATCGCGGCGACAGGCATCGCGAGCAGCTTCGGGAAAATCGCGAATGGCTCAGTCAAACGGATTACGACGGTTGTGTCATTTGGAGCGGAGAGGCCAAGTCTGTCCGGCCCCTTGCCTTCGGCAAACGCTTTGGCCCCGTCTATTGGATAGAGCGGCCACCCACGTCCGCCTTTCGATTTCGGATCGAGCACGCGCCGGAAGCTGTTGATGACGTTCCGCGCGGTGAATGGTCTTCCATCGTGGAACTTTACGCCGCTTCGAAGGTGAAACGTATAGGTGATTCCGTCGCTCGAAACGTCCCACGTTTTGGCAAGACCGGGTACGACCTGGGCATCGGGCGTGAAGCGAACGAGCCCGTCAAAAACATATCCGACTGCTCGTCCGGTGGGGACATCGGTTGAAAGTGCCGGATCGAGTGAGCGCGGATCGTAGGTGTCGCGCGAATCGATGAGCGTACGGCGCGCGGGGGAAGACTCGCCGCCCGTGCATGCCATTGCCGCAAAAAGAGTTACAAGGAGAAGTCGCGGTCTGCGCATGATTGTACCGTTGACATTGTGGGTGCGGACGCGAGAACTTATCGGGCCCTCGAGAAGGCGTCAAACAATGAGTGAAGACTACTATTATAGGCGCCACCTCGCCGCCGCTGATCTACTGCCCGCAATCGGGGCGGGAGTCGCTGCAGGTCTTGGCGTTTTTTATCTGGTGCAACTGTTAGTCCAGCGTACTCCGCTGGTCCCATCGTCTGCAGTAGTCCGCGAGCCGCCGTTGCCCGACAAAAAGAGTGGGCCGGCCGGACCGTGGGACAGAAAGCGCGGCGGCTGATGAGCGGCGGGTATACGCGCTCAATTTTTCTCCTCAGCTGCGCCCT
>JBDUEH010000676.1:0-1818 GCA_040002555.1 Gemmatimonadales bacterium
AGAATGGAATCGCGGCAGAGGAAGTTGATCTTGATCTGCATCGGGTAGTTCATCCACCCTACGATGTCGATGTTGTCCCACCCTTCCTTGTTGTCGCCGCGCGGCGGGTAGTAGTTGATGCGAACGACGTGCGCGAAGTCCTTGTAGAGATCGGGATACTTGTCGGGCTGAAGAATCGTATGGAGCACCGACAGCTTCGACTCTTCCTTGGTCTTGAATGACTGCGGATCGTCGAGCACTTCTCCGTCTCTGTTGCCGAGGATGTTCGTGCTGTACCATCCTGCGAGTCCAAGCATTCTCGCCTTGAGGCCTGGCGCTATGATTGTCTTCATCCAGGTCTGGCCGGTTTTGAAGTCCTTTCCGGAAATCGGAACGCCCTTGTCATTCGCAAGCTGCTGCAGCGCCAGAGTGTCGACTGCGAGGTTCGGTGCGCCCATGCAGAACGGCACGCCTTCCATGATCGCTGCCCACGCATAAAGCATCGACGGGGCGATGGCCTCGTCGTTGGCATCCATCGCCTTTTCGAACGCTTCGATCGTTGCGTGTTGCGGGCCCGGCCTGATGAAGATTTCCGTGGATGCGCACCAGACGATGACAAGACGGTCGCAATTGTTCTTTGTCTTGAAGTCGCGCATGTCCTGCCTCAGCTGCTCGGCCAGATCCCGCTTGGTCTTGCCAGTCTTGACGTTCGATCCATTGATGCGGGTGACGTAGTGATTCTCGAACACGGCCGGCATGGGCTCGATCGCCTTCAGGAAATCGGCCACCTGCTCGAGATGCTTGTCTTCGAGCACTCCGGCTTTTTTCGCAGCGGTGTAAGCGTCATCCGGAATCGGATCCCACGCTCCAAATACGATGTCGTCTAAACCTGCCAGAGGAACGAATTCCTTGATCAGCGGCGAACGATTATCTGTCCGCTTCCCGAGGCGGATCGTCGCCATCTGTGTAAGCGATCCGATTGGTTTCGAATAGCCGCGGCGAATGCTCTCCACTCCGGCAATGAACGTTGTCGCAACCGCTCCAAGGCCGGGCGTGAGAATTCCAAGCTTTCCCGAGGCGGGAGCAGGAGGAGTGCGAACATCAGAGTTTGACGGCAATTCTTGATTCTCCATCTTTAGGATTGTGCACGCCGGGGCGCTGAGCGCGCCGCCTGCGGAGGTTTGTCGTTGAGGACGCGCAATGGCGTCGAAATTGTGTTTTGAGTGGTGCGACGAACGAAAAGGATGCGTTGGACGGCCGTGATCCAGGCGGTCAGCGCCAGTAGAGCAACTACGCCGGCCAGGACCCATCCATCTAATACCAGGCCGAAAAGGGCCTGCGGAACTGACAGGAGAACCACGCGCTCCGGTCGCTGCATGACGCCCACCTTGGCATCGATGCCCAGGCCTTCCGCCCTCGCCCGGGTATAGCTGACGAGGAACGTTCCGATGATGCCGACGAGTGAAACAGCAAGCATCGGCGAACTGTGATAAACGGGATTTGTGGCGTAGAAATAGGCCAATCCGCCGAGCAATGCGCCGTCGGCAACGCGATCCAGCGTGGAGTCGTAGAAGGCCCCAAAAACCGTAGATTGGCCGGTCCGCCGCGCCACCGTGCCGTCGAGAACGTCGAAAATGGCTGTCAGCCCGATGATCACTCCGCCGGTTCTGATGTGTCCGAGGGCGAACGCAACACCGCCGGCAACCGTAAACACGGTGCCGATGGTGGTTAGAGTATTCGGATTTATCCGGAGCTTCACCAATAGCCCTGCAACCGGCTCAATGACCCGGAGGTAGCCTTTGATTATTGCTTCCCAGATTGTCTTCATGCCAGCGGGCG
>JBDUEH010000677.1:0-1808 GCA_040002555.1 Gemmatimonadales bacterium
CGCCGGCGAGAAGTCGAAGGGGTTTTTGGGGGAGTCTGACTGCGGCGAGGCGCGCCGGGATAACCACGAGCGTCCTCATTCACCACCTGAATTCGCGCGGCTGGATGCAAGAGTCACGCCATGTAATATACGTCGTTGCACTGCTAAGTGCGAGGTGAAATCACGTGCAGTAGAGTGGGTTTCAAATCTAAGGAAAAACCATAACCGCTTATTGGAGAGAACTGCGGGAGCAAGAGCGGAGAATTGCGGGAGAACTACGGACGTCAATCCATCGATCCGAGTAGTCGTCCCATTCAGCATTTTTCAGGTTTGACCGACAGAACCGCTTGTCCAGCGGCGAATGAATGTCGTAAATCAAAAGAGAAGAAATCTGCGGGACGATAGCGTCTCTCGCCTTCTCCGGGTTTTCTCCCGCTGTTCTCCCCAATTTCAGTTATGTCGTCCCGTTGTTAATTGAGGTGCAGGAGCCATTGAAGACTCGAGACCAGGTCCCAAGTGACCTTACTCCTTCAACTTCACGATCGATCTACATCGAAAGGCTAAGTCCGACTGACAACGCCGATTTGTGAGTGTAGGGTGTCTTCTTGAAGTTCGGATCGACGTGGTATTCCGCTCTGATGAACTTCACTCCAAGTCCAACGCCGATATTCTGAATGAAATCGGGAAGTGAACCCACACCTGCCGATCCCGCAGCGTACCTGAGGCTGACGAGCGGCGCCCCGACAAACGGAAGGAGCGGCTTTGGCAGCGGAACGCTGTATTCGCCTTCCACGTATGCGAGGCGGTCACCACCGATTGCCAGGAGATCAACGGTCGCAAGGGTGCCCGCTCCGCCAAGATAGCTATAGCGCTGAGCCGGTGCGCCATCGCCGGGCGTAACGAGGACATGGCTGCTGAACGTGAAGTACTGAGTCCCGAAAGTGAGAAACTTTGCTTTTCCGTCGAGAGTTATCTGCGTGAAATCGCCGGATGAATTCGTCGAGGTCCTCGGAGCGTCGAATGCGTGCTCTATGCCGGCGTCAACTGCAACCGTCATCTGGTTGAGGTCGTAGCCATAGTTCAGGCCAGCCGTGCCCGAGGTGGTGTGCCCACGCACAATCGATGGATTGATGCGACGCATCTTTCGGCTGCCGGTGCGTCCGAAAATGCTCCACGGTGCCGACGTATGAGGGACTGGCGTTCCAGTTGACCACGCGTTCTCATGCAGAGCGCCGATTCGCGGAGTAATCGTCGTTCCGTTTCCAACGATGTCATGCTTGATCTCGGCGGTGACGCGATCGGCGCGGAAATAGTTTCGCGCATCGCTTCCGACGCCAAAGGAAGCCAGCGAATTTACGATGCTGCTGCGAAGCCACTCGTCATTTGAAAATGTTGCCCGTCCGCCGTTAATCAATAACGCGTCGTGAGTCCCAAGCTTGATTGTCGCTTTTCCCCACGGGTCAAACTTGCCCAGGTGCGATCTGTAGGTGACCGTCGGATCGAGCTCGAACTGGCCACCGGACAGCGTGATCATCGGGCCAAACGGCAAGGCGAGGCCGTCAACGCGGTCGTATGATGGAATGCGAAGGCCAACACCGAGTGGCAGCGAAATCGGACCGTCATCGTAGTTCACATAGCCGGTGTCAAGCGGCACCGGGGCCGGAGCGGTCTGCGCGGAAGCGGTCCACGAAGAAACTGTGATCGCGCCAAATACAGCAAAAATTCGAATGGATAATTTCATGCGGCCAGCCGTAGAAAATTGCGAAGGATGTCTTTCCCGCATTCTGTCATGATCGATTCCGGGTGAAATTGCACACCCCATACCGGAT
>JBDUEH010000678.1:0-1803 GCA_040002555.1 Gemmatimonadales bacterium
GCACGTGCGAGTAACTGTCATCGGCGCAACTGGACACATCGGAACCTGGCTCGTCCCACGCCTCGTGCGCACGGGTCACGACGTGGTCGCTGTGTCTCGCGGCGTGAGAAGACCGTACCACGAGTCTCCCGAATGGGAGACAGTGAAAATGATATCGATCGATCGATCTACCGCTGACGCCGATGGGTCATTCGGCCTCGCGATCGCGAGGCTCAAATCCGATGCGGTTGTCGATCTAACGTGCTTCGATGTTCAGTCCGCAGAACGAATTGTCGGTGCGCTGCGTGGCAACGTCGATCTATTCCTGCATTGCGGCACCCTCTGGGTGCATGGCATTCCCAAGATTCGGCCGTACGATGAAACGTTCCCTCGTAAGCCGTTTGGCGATTATGGAATTAAAAAGGCGGAGGTCGAGCGGTATCTGATATCAGCCGCGACTGAAGGATTTCCCGCGACTGTGCTGCATCCCGGTCATATCACCGGGCCGGGCTGGGTTCCGATCAATCCTGCCGGAAATCTCGACGCCGCCGTCTTCGAGCGGCTCGAGCGCGGTGACGTCGTAACACTGCCTGGTGACGGAACTGCGACACTTCAACACGTTCATGCCGACGATGTCGCTCAGGCCTTCGAGCACGCGATCGCGACGCCCGAGTCGGCGATTGGCGAATCGTTTCATGTGGCGGCACGAGAGCCGGTTACGTTTCGCGACTATGCTGAAGCGGTTGCTTCGTGGTCAAACCGGGAGGCAGTGCTCGAGTTTCAACCGTGGAAAGAGTGGCGGACAACTGTGTCTGAGAGAGATGCCCAACTGACCGATGATCACATGCTTCATTCGCCGTGTGCGAGCGTGGCAAAGGCCGAGACCCGGCTCGGATTCAAGCCGAAGTTCAGTGTGCTCGAGGCAGTGCGTGATGCCTTGAGCGGAAGTGCCTTCCGCACGCTCACGCTATTCATCTGCCTGATGACTGCGGCTGCGTGCGCTGGCTCGACAGGGGACATAGTCGGACCAACACCGATGGTAACTGACACGGCTGCGCCGCCTGTGATGCGCGAGATGCGCGGGATGTGGATCGCAACGGTCGCCAATATCGACTGGCCTTCTTCGCGAACGCTAACCGCGACGCAGCAGCAGAATGAGCTGATCGATATCCTCAACAAGGCGAAGGCCACCGGGCTCAATACCATAGTATTGCAGGTTCGCCCCGCCGGTGACGCCGTCTACCTGTCATCCCTCGAACCGTGGGCGAAGCTCCTGACCGGCAATCAGGGAGGAAACCCCGGATACGACCCGCTCGCGTTTGCGATTCAGGAAGCGCATTCGCGCGGAATGGAACTGCATGCCTGGATCAACCCGTTTCGCGCCGGGAATACGTCCGACACGGCGACGATGGTCGCGCCCCATTTATTCAAGACGCGCCGTGATCTCATTCGCGTCTACGGGTCTAATATCTGGATGGATCCGGGCGAGTCCGATGTTCAAGATCGGTCTATCGCAGTCATCAGGGACATCGTAACGCGCTACGACATCGATGGACTTCACGCTGACGATTACTTCTACCCCTACGTCATCAACGACAGCGCCGGGAAGCCCGTTCCCTTCCCCGATTCTGCGACGTTCGCGAAATACGGTAACGGTGTCGCTCTCGCTGACTGGCGTCGCGCGAACATCGACAGGTTCGTCGAGCGCATGTATCGCGAGGCGCACGACATTAAGCCGTTCATCAAGGTCGGCATTTCGCCGTTCGGAATCTGGCGACCAGGCAATCCGACCGGCATCAGCGGCCTCGACGCATACGCGAGCAT
>JBDUEH010000679.1:0-1802 GCA_040002555.1 Gemmatimonadales bacterium
AGGCGTATGATTAGCGAAAACCAAGCCGGAAAAGGATCAATGTATTCGAAGCAGAAGACTCCCCTCGCCATCTCCCACCGGGGGCTCCGCACGTCCGCGCCCGAAAACTCAATCCCGGCCTTCCTTGCCGCCATCGACGCTGGAGCTCAGGGAATAGAGCTCGACGTCCATGCCAGCCTCGACGGGACTATCTATGTACACCACGACCCTGTGCCCGGTGGTACAAGCCCGGTTGGCGCCGTTTGGGAGCCGATCGCCATGCTGGATTCGAAAGAGATCTCCGGTATCAGGCTAGCCGATTCGGTGGGGATTCCGACTCTGGACGAGGTGATCGAAGCTGTCGCCGGCCGGGCACAAATCTTCATCGAGATCAAGGGAGTTGCGATGGAGGAGACAGTCACCCGATGCCTGAAGCGGCACAGTGACCGCATCGACCAGTTTGGCTGCCACTCGTTCGATCACCGGATTGTCAGAAGGATTGCCGGTTTGCTTCCAAGCCTTCGAACGGGGATTCTTCAGGTTTCGTACCTGGTAGACAGCTGCGCAGCGCTCCGCCTGTCTGGCGCAACCGAACTCTGGCAACAAGTGGATTTCATCGACGCAGCACTGGTGTCGGGGGTGCATGCCTGTCGCGGCCGGGTGATAGCGTGGACCGCGAATGATCCCGGTAAGTGGGAGACGCTCCGAGGGCTCGGCGTTGACGGTATTTGTACAGACAACGTTGATGTATACGCGCAATCGGTGTTGGCCGCGACGTGACGCTGGCCGCGTTCCAAACATTCCCCTTACAAGTCTGCCACTGGTCCCGAACCTATCGACTGCTATTTTTCCCGCGCTGAAGTGCAACCTGCACGAAGCTGTAAACCCCGAAGGAGCAACCACCTGATGAAAAGTCATTTCGTCCGCTTCGCCATGATTGTCGCCGCCGTTGGCTGCACTCAGGCGAAACCGGGGCAACCGCCCACGCCGGCCAAGGATTCGGTTACAGCGACGGGAATGGGTGCGCTATCTCAACCGAACGCAGATCCGTTCCCAAGCACATACGCCCGGACGGCGTCGTCGCCGCTCGTGATTCGCAACGTCAACATAATGACCGCTGCCGGTCCGACCATCCGCAATGGTCAGGTCTCGATTGCAGATGGCAAGATCGTCGCTGTCGGCGCCACAGTCGCCGTTCCGGCAGGCGCGACGATCATCGATGGAAGCGGCAAGTACGTTACGCCCGGCATCATCGACACTCACTCACACCTCGGTGTCTATGCCGCGCCAGGCGTGCAGGCCAACAGCGACGGCAATGAAGCGACAAACCCGTCGACCCCGTACGTGTGGGCCGAGCACTCGGTGTGGCCACAGGATCCGCAGTTTCCTCGCAACCTCGCCGGCGGTATCACAACTCTTCAGGTGTTGCCTGGCTCGGCAAATCTGATCGGCGGACGCAGTGTCGTGCTTAAGGTCGTTCCGTCGAGAACCGTTCAGGGAATGAAGTTCCCAGGCGCCAAGTATGGGCTCAAGATGGCGTGCGGAGAAAATCCGAAACGGGTCTACCAGAGCCGTGGGCCGTCGACCCGCATGGGAAATGTGGCTGGATATCGCACGGCGTGGATTCAGGCAGAAGCCTACCGTCGGAAGTGGGACAAGTGGAACAAGGATCACAAGGGCGATCCGCCGTCACGAGATCTCGGCATGGAGACGCTTGCCGAAGTTCTTCGGGGCAACATCCTCGTGCACAATCACTGCTACCGCGCTGACGAAATGGCGCAGATGATCGACATCTCCAAGGAATTCGGATACAAGATTCGCGC
>JBDUEH010000680.1:0-1801 GCA_040002555.1 Gemmatimonadales bacterium
AATGCTCGGGGCGGGGATCGAACCCGCATTCCCTTTATGGGAGAGGGATTTTAAGTCCCTTGCGTCTGCCAGTTTCGCCACCCGAGCGAGACAGTTTGTACGCCTAAGCTATGTAGTGGCTCGGCGGCCAACAAGAATCGCGATTAGGCCTTGAGCCCGAGGGCCTGCGTCGAGTACCAGACGAGATAAGCGATCAGCCCCGATAACGCTGTATCCCCTCCGTTCGCGACAGCCCTTCCCTCCCCATCCACGAGCTCGGCCGCGAACCCATTGTCGAGCGGGGCGCGCCTCAGCCACTCGAGCGCCTTGTCCCCATTCGGACCGATCAGCTGAGCGCATCGAATCACGAGCTCTTCAGTCGCGCTGCTCTCAATTCGCTTAACGGTCCTTCGATATAGAGAATCGTCGCGATTGAGCAGTTCATAGAACGGAAGCCAGTACAACGACGCCGAGGGCTGGTCGTCCGCAAGACTGACCTTCGCCAGATCAGACTGGGATGCAAGCATTGGCTTTGTCGCGTCACTCTGCATCGTGAACTGTCTCATTAGCGCCGCGCGCAGAGCCGCGGTGTCCTGAACTTTCTCCGCCGTCTTTTCATCGAGCGTATGACGAAGGACATCCATCGCGAGCGCGACCACAGCATTGCCATGCGCAGTGAACGGTGCAGACGGAACGCTTCCATCAGGATTCACTTCCGTGGAATACAGCGGGAACGTTGCGTGTTTTCGCGCTTCTATATCGTCATGCGATCCATACAGCGAGTCGGCGAGAATCGGTTCTTCGACAACCTTGTCGTCGGAGGTCTGAACGATGTACGCGTCAACGGCAATCGCGTACGACGCCGCGCCCTCGAGCGAAAATCCGGGCTCGAACTGAGATCCGTCCACATAATGAACTCCGCCGCCTGGCGCGTAACCATGTAGTTCGCAGACTCTCAACAACACTTCGCGAGCAAGCGACTGATCGGCAAGCTGCACCGCCGGAAGCACCCACATCAGCGCATGCCAGTCGCGAATGGTCATTCCGTGCCCGTTCCACGGAAGACGACTTCGCACCACGTACACGTGCGCATCGTCGAGCGCGCGGGCAACGCTTCCGAAATACGCGGCGAACAAATGCCGGGCGATCAACCGATCGACAGTCGCGCTTCCGGTTGCAGGCTCCATCTCGCGGAGCGCATCACGCGTTGCGGCGATGAGCGCGCGCGATCCGCGGCGTTGCATTACTCCGAGGACCGCGACAGCACCATCGCGTTCAGGCCCAGCCGCAATGTGAAATGCGGCCTCATGAATCTCGCCTCGTCCGAGCGACAATTTTCGGTCGAGAACCCATGTCGGAGATTCCCCTTCATTTACTTCGCAGCTGAACTCGCCCTCACCGCCAATCGCGAACGCCAGCGGACTCTCAGCGCCTTTCCCTTCCAGCACTACCGATCGATCTTCGCCCTTGAAAGCCGAATGACCATCGGCAAACCCTCTCGCAGTTCGAATTCGTAATTGACGATGACCCAGCACACCCGACAATCCGAAGCCAAGCTCGACGTTCGCTTCGCTTCGATTCTCGATCGCCAGCGAAATCACAACGCCGGCAACGTCCGCGTTCTTTCCATGCGGCGCTACGATCGTTCCGCGAACCACGAGTCCGCCGATCTTCCCGTTGAACGACGGAAGCCATCCAGATTCGCGCTCCCAGCTGATGCCCCCAGCGCCAAGCTCGACAACACTCCCATCGATCTCGAAATACAATCGCGCAAGCGCCGGCCCCCGACCGTCGAGAAACTCCGGATTTCCAGCGAACTCGA
>JBDUEH010000681.1:0-1799 GCA_040002555.1 Gemmatimonadales bacterium
CTCTCGGCAAAAGCAAAGTGACCCATACGATTGGCCCCGATCACATCGAGGTTGGCTCGTTCATCGGGCTGGCCGCCGTGACAAAGTCTGAGCTGAGAATTCAGGACGCCGGCATCGAACATCTGAGGTCGACACGGATGGGGTTCGAACGCCTCGGAATCGTTTGCGAAGTCGACGGCGATGATCTCATCGTCCCGGCAAAGCAAACACTCTGCATTCAATCAGACTTGGGCGATCACGTTCCCAAGCTTGAGGATCAGCCGTGGCCCGCATTTCCGGCTGACACGATGTCGATCGCAATCGTTACGGCGACGCAATGCCAGGGCATGATCATGATGCACGAGAAAATGTTCGAGTCGCGACTGTTCTTCGTCGATAAGCTGATTGGCATGGGTGCGAAGATCGTCCTCTGCGATCCACATCGCGCGATCGTCGCCGGCCCGTCGAAGCTGCGCGGTGCTACGCTCGATTCTCCTGACATCAGGGCTGGAATGGCGCTTTTAATCGCGGCTCTCTGCGCGGAAGGCCGCAGCATCATTAACAACGTCAACCAGATCGAGCGCGGCTACGAGAGAATCGACGACCGGCTCAGGGCGCTTGGCGCCAATGTCGAGCGAGTCGCAGACCGGCGCAAATGAGTTCTCCGCTCGACACAATTCCGAAGGAAGAAGTGCCGGGGTTCGCAGCGTTCGGGATCCGCGCGTTCACAACGACGCGCGACGCCGGGACGTTCAGCTTTTCCGGTGCAGATCCGGCCGGTGAGGTGATGGGCCGGTGGACGCTGCTTCAGGAGAATCTCTCTCAGCATGCGCGTCGTCTGGTGATCGGAAGACAAGTCCACGGCTCTCATGTCATCACGCATCGCGGCGGATGGGAAGGACTTCTTCGCACCGAAGAGGCCGATGGACACCTCGCCGCCGAGCGGGGAATCGCACTCGCAGTCTCCGTTGCCGACTGCGTACCCATCTTCATCGCACATCCGGGGGGTTTCGTGTCGGTTCTTCATTCGGGATGGAGAGGAACTGTAGGGCGAATTATCGATTCCGGGCTCAAAGCGTACGCGCGACTAGGGTTGGCACCCGACGAGCTGAAGGTTCATCTAGGTCCGGCAATCTGCGGCAGGTGCTACGAGGTGAGTGCCGATATCCGCTCGCAGCTGACCGGCCAGGAGGCAGATCGCCCTGGCAACGTTGATATCCGGTCGTTGATAGCCGAGCACGCGGCGGAAGCAGGGGTGCAGGATGTTACCGTGAGCTCGGAGTGCACCAAGTGCGATAACGATCGTTTCTTCTCGCACCGTGCCGGAGATACTGGGAGACAGCTCGCTGTGATCGTTGCGGGGATTGTTTGAGGTTGGACACAAAGACCACAGAAACCACCGAAACGACAGTCAGGTTTCTATTTGAACGCGGCAACAATTCAAACGAAAGATCCTGGTTTTTTTGTTGAACGACGGAACGGCTGCGTTTCGATTGAACCATGTAGCGGTTCGGCTTGCCGTCGTTCCGCTGTTTAAGCCAAGAAAATGAAATTTGCCGCGGATTTGACCTTCATTTGCAGAATGAGGCTGGATGTCGTTTCTGTGGTCTCTGGGGTCTCTGTGTCCATGGCCGTTGGAGGAGCAGAGACGCGATGTGACCAGAGGGCAGAGAGGTTGACTCTATAGATAGCAAAGCCTAGATTGACTCTTGTGGCGCGGCTCGTTTAGCGCCCGGAAATGTGGGGATGCCCCCCACATTTTTTTGTTTAAGGAAGGTTGCTCGAAACAAGATGAACGACGCTTTGCAAAAGATTGTAGC
>JBDUEH010000682.1:0-1798 GCA_040002555.1 Gemmatimonadales bacterium
CATTTCTCTTTCCTTGTCGCGCTCGTTGAACGCGATTATGTCAGCCATCGATTTAACCGGCGCATTCGGTCCGAGTGACGCGAGGTACTTGTTGAGATCCGCCTTGAATTCGTAGAGCAGAACCTCGGTCTCGGTGTCATCGAACTTGCCGGCAGTCGGAATGTCGGCTGGATCAACGATCGTCGCCCCCTGTCGCTTCATCTCATCGATCGCTGCAAGCATCAGCTCATCGACGACGTCGCTGAATCCAAAAAACTTCTCTCTTGCCACACCAATGCGCGCACCCTTCAATGCGTTCGCGTCGAGAAATTTCGTGTAGTCGGCTCTTGCGTGTCCTCTGCTTTTCTCCGTCTCCGGATCCCGGCTGTCGATTCCGGCGAGGGCGGTCAACAGGATCGCCGCATCAGCCACGGTGCGGGCCATCGGCCCCGCGGTGTCCTGACTGTGCGCGATCGGAATTATTCCAGCGCGGCTGATGAGCCCGAGCGTCGGCTTGATTCCGACGAGTCCGTTCGCAGACGAAGGACAAACGATCGATCCGTCGGTCTCGCTTCCCACCGCGACGGCGCAGAAGTTCGCCGATGTAGCTGCGCCTGAGCCCGAACTCGACCCGCAAGGATTGCGGTCGAGCACATACGGATTCTTCGCCTGCCCCCCGCGGCCGCTCCATCCGCTCGACGAGTGTGTGGACCTGAAATTCGCCCACTCGCTGAGATTCGTCTTTCCCAGGATGATCGCGCCCACTTCGCGAAGCCGCTGCGCGACATGCGAGTCGCGAAGCGGTATCGATCCTTCCAACGCGTACGATCCCGCGGTCGTCGTCATTTTGTCCGCGGTGTCGATGTTGTCCTTGATCAGCACCGGAATGCCGTGCATCGGACCACGTGGCCCTTTCTGCTTTCGTTCTCTATCCAGATCGTCGGCAATCGACGGAGCATCGGGATTCGTTTCGATGACGCTGCGAAGTGTCGGACCTTGCCGGTCCATCGCCGCGATGCGGCCAAGGTAGAGCTCGGTTATCGACCGGGCCGTGCGCTTGCCCGTGGCCATATCGTGCTGCAACTCGAGGATCGATACTTCCTCGAGCTCGAAGTCAGCTACTTCGAACTGCACATGAGACTTCTCCGGTTTGCTGTTTCGACCAGCATCTGCTCTCGAACCAGCCTCGGCGCCGGCAATTTCGCCAACGCCTAGCGCTGCCGCACTTCCAATCGCGCTGGCCCGGAGAAAGTCTCGTCGGCGCATCAGATGTGGCAGCTCGAGAGACCGCGCTTTTCGAGATACTGCTGATGATAGTCCTCGGCCTCGTAGTAATCGGTGGCCGGCGTTATCTCGGTGACAATCGGCCGGCGAAACCTGCCCGCCTTTTCTCTTTCATCCTTCGACGCGATCGCTGCGGATTTCTGAGCGTCATCGTGATAAAAGATCGCCGAACGGTATTGAGTTCCGACGTCGGGTCCCTGCCGGTTCATCGTTGTGGGATCGTGATTCTCCCAGAACACGGTCAGGAGATCGTCGTATGTCACTCGCGCAGGGTCGTACATGACCTGCACGACTTCGGCGTGTCCGGTTCGGCCGCTGCACACGTCGTGGTAAGTAGGATTTGTCAGAGTTCCGCCGAGGTATCCGACCGATGTAGAGAGAACTCCAGGAATCTGTCGATAGGCGGCCTCGACTCCCCAGAAGCATCCCGCTCCAAAGGTTGCCTTGGCTTCGTGCGTCATTGATGTGGTGCCGTTTGAGTCTGTCATTGTTCCTCGTTCATGAAGCGCGCGAGCATGTGATGAAAATGGTGGGT
>JBDUEH010000683.1:0-1793 GCA_040002555.1 Gemmatimonadales bacterium
TGGTACCGCTACAAAAGCAGTCGAGGCCGCCGCTGCTGAGATCGTACCGCCCAGTGTGACGACGAGCTTCTCCGGAACGGCGCAGGCATTTCAGGATAGCCAGAAAGGACTTCTTGCCCTCCTCATCCTCGCAATCTTCGTGATCTACATGGTGCTCGGAATTCTGTACGAGAGCTTCGTTCATCCGGCAACCATTCTCACCGGATTGCCCTTCGCGGCGTTCGGTGCGCTGCTGGCGTTGCTAGTGTTCAGGATGGAGCTCGACGTCTACGGCTTCGTCGGTCTCATTCTTCTTGTAGGAATCGTGAAGAAGAATGCGATCATGATGATCGACTTCGCGCTTGAGCTTGAGCGAAACGAAGGGAAGACTCCGGCTGAAGCGATCGTCCAGGCCGCGAGCGTGCGTTTCCGTCCGATCATGATGACGACGATGGCCGCATTCATGGCGACGCTGCCGATTGCGATTGGACATGGTGTCGGAGCGGAGGCGAGACGACCGCTTGGTGTAGCGGTGGTTGGCGGTCTGGCGTTTTCGCAGCTCGTCACTCTTTATGTGACGCCGGTGTTCTACACTTACTTCGATGAGCTGCCGGGGCATATTCGTTCGCTGACTCAACGGTTCCGGCAGCGTGCTCCTAAAGAGCCGCGGCCGGTTCTGGCGGCGAAGATGCCGCAAGTCAATCGTCCGGACTAAGGGCAGAACTACGCGAACTGCAACAGCCGTTAACAGCGATAAGGGGATGTTAACGGCGGATAGTGGGATGACGACGGATTAAGCGTCGAGTCTGATGATTCCCTTTGTGAATGGAAAGGCGTGAAAATTTAGGAGAAGACCAGTCAGGGTGCCTGATAGTCTCGTGTAGGTTCGGAGTTGGGCGCGATGAACGGGCAAAGTTGAGCTGATTGCCTTTACCTCGACAATCACTAATTCGTTCACAATCAGATCGGGCTTGAACGCTGGACCGATCTCGATCCCGTCATAGACGACGCAAATCGTCGGTTGGGTGACTACAGCCAAGCCACGCTTTGACAGCTCGTAGCTGAGGCACTTGTGATACGCCGATTCCAGCAGCCCATTGCCCAATTGTTTTGATACAACAATCGCAGCAGAGATAATGTCACGCGTGAGCCGATCGTCCATTTCCGCCATTAACAAAACTCGCGGGATCGCCAGACCTCCCCGCATCAGCAGCGACCCCAAACAATCATTTCAACCCGTAGTCATCCCACTATCCGCCGTGACCATCCCCCTATCGTAGTTAATAAGCTGTTTCCGGTTTTAGAGGAACGCGACTCACCTTCCCAGCAATTCATCTGCTATCCACGAAGCATCATACATCTTTCGGAGCGCTTCGATGATTGCCGACGAGTGAACGCTAACGGCTCTCATTTTTTCCGGTGAGGAGATGAATCGATTGGATACCGATTCAATATTCCCATCGAAGACGAGCCCAACGATTTCGGAATTTCGATTGATCACGGGACTGCCGGAGTTCCCGCCGATGATGTCGTTCGTCGAGACGAAGTTGAACGGCACCTTCATGTTGAGCCGGTCTTTCCGATCGATCCATCTCTTTGGAATCATGAACGGATCCTTGTAGTCGAACGATTCCGCGCGATCGTATAATCCGTAGAATGTGACTTTGTACGGCGCGATCGTTCCGTTCATCGGGTATCCGCTTGCGATGCCATCGCTGATGCGAAGCGTGAACGTCGCGTCTGGCGGAAGCGACGTTCCGTAAACCGCAAACAACGCTCGGCCCAGTTTCTCGTTGTTCGCGGTGATGATCGCG